>NZ_SELU01000054.1:0-39146 GCF_006861605.1 Pseudanabaena sp. UWO310
GTACCGCGATTGCTCTTTTGAGTTCCTTGCTCTTGGGATTACTCTCTATAAATTCAGTTAATTCTTCCAAGTCTTTGCTTTGATTTCTTCTTCTCTATTTTTCCACAACTCATTTAGGATTGCTATATACATCAGTATCGTTAAAGAATAAAAACTAACAGTCTGCGCCACCAACTTAGTTGGTGGCGCAGACTGTTAGTTTTTAGCTACTTAGTGATAAATTTTAGTGATAAATTTTTAGTGATAAAATCACTCCCATATCTACTTTCTGAATAAGCGTATAGGTCATACTATGCAAATGGTTGAGGTTGAAGCAAAAGTTATAGGACGGAAGCGATCGCCAGTAGCACCGTGGCAAGTATCAATCTCGCAGGAAGGATTGACATTACGCGATTTGATTTTGGATATTGTGGATGCAGAAGTGACTGCTTTTCGCGATCGCCAAGAACAACAAAGATTGCCTCAAATCTTGACTAAGGATGCGATCGCTTGGGGAATGGAAAAAGGCAAGATAACTTCAGGCGATCGCGGATTTGCACCCCAACCTGTCGATCTGCAAGCCGCTTTTGAGGCAGCGATTCAGGCTTTTAGCGATGGCTTATATTATGTTTTTATTGACGATCGCCAGTATGAATCGTTGGACGAACAAGTGACGCTCCAGCCCCAAAGCAAGGTATTATTTTTGCGTCTCGTGGCGATGGTAGGAGGTTAATATGTTAAAGCGCGAACAGGCTTCTCAAGAACTACAAAAATTCTTTAGCACTCCCGAAATTTGGTTAGAGCGCCATCAAACGGCGATCGCATCTCTCCCAGATGGTTTAAGAGAAATTGCTTGGGCTTTATTGCGAAGAGATTCTCAAGGATTGGAGACGAGAAATTGGGATGAGATTGCCAAATCATCCAATCGTTTGGGAGAAGTTAGTGCTACGGAAAGATATCAGATCTTTGAAGCGCTATGTCCATTAATCGCCAAATATGTAGAAGCTGGTTGGCAATTACATCAGCGACTACCCTATCAGAATGGCTATCAAAGGCAGCCATTTCGCCTATCATCTTCCATTATCCCTGCCACTTTAGTTAATTGGGTACAGGGCATTCTGAACATAGTTCAGCAATATGAGCAGGATATTACTTGGTATCCAGTTTGGATAGCTTATATTCATCAATATAGCGATATTGGTATTCTGTTCGCGGCGGCGATAGAAGCGGAAGATGAGCATTCGGAAGAAATATTAACAATATTGCTAGATTCGGCAAGGGGGGAACATGCGATCGCTGCCATGGGTAATCATGTTGTGCGATCGCTATTGATAGTAAATCGACCAGACTGCTGGACATTTGTAGAAAATTTGTTACTAGCTGCCCAACGACAGGAAGGACTGCGGCAAACTATTTTGGAAGCGATCGCTCAGGCGCATCCCCAAGCTTTTCGGCGCATGGTGAGGTTGATTTTAGAGCAGGATTTAATCCGCTTTAGTGCCACGATTCGAGCGGTGGATCAGTGGTTTGGCTTTGGTTGGACTATCGAACATAAGAAAATAGCCGAGCGATCGCTGCGTCAATTATTAGGATTTCTCGAAGATGAGAATTTAAGACTGTCAGGTTTAGCAAGTACCGATCCTCAAGAAGTTTATCTTTGTTTATGGGCGATCGCCTTTGATAATGCTGAAGCTGCCATCGCCCCTGCGACGCTCTTACTCCAACATTCTCAAGTGGAAGTTCGCTTTGTGGCGGCATTCTTACTGAATCAATTGCATTTAGTCTCAACGAAGCAAGCACTCTTACCTATTCTCGAAGATCGTGATTTGCGAGTTGCTGCCCAAGCTTTTCAGGGCATTCAGAGTAGTATTCAGCATCCTATTCAAATAGATAGCAATCGGACAAATAACGATCTGTTTGAGCGTTTAGAAGCTTTTTTACAAAGGATTCCTACCAATGAGAAGAAACTACAACCGCTAGTTTGGGAATGGATGCTGTTGAGTTTAGACCGATCGCAGGTCATCCGCGCTTTAAATGATCATTTAGGCGATCGCTCTCCCAGAAAGATGATTCCCTATCTGTCGGAGATGGACGTGTGGCTGCGGGTTCAAGTAATCCAATTATTGATTAAAGAGCAACCTTGGGATGATGAGATACAAGAGCAAGTTTTTGCGGCAATGCGCGATCGCTCTTCCCATTTGCGCGAACAAATTTTTAAGTTACTCAAACCCTATTCTCTCAATTCTGAATTGATTGTCAAAATGGAGGGTTTACTCACCCGCAAAGGTAGCGATCTGCGGCGTGGAGTGTTGAATTTAATCTTGAATCAATCTGACCCCGATGTTCTTATTAGTAGCGATCGCCTTTTAAACAGTAAAGATGCGGGTCAACGCTTATCAGGGCTAGAATTATTAGATGAAATGATTCGGGCAAAACGTCTGAGCGATGACTGTTATCAAAAAGTGGAAGCCTATCGCCAAAGACCAAAACTCACTGCCGCCGAAGTAGAGCTTTTACAAAAATTCACTGAACCTGAGAAGCAGCAAACTGCTACCCTTGAAAATGGTTTGGGGCTATTCGATCCCAGTCAACGTACTCCCGCGATTCCGCCCACATTTCCCGATCGCGAAATCGTATTAGTTTCTGAAGCTACTAAAAATATATTGCGATCGCTCGACGATTTAATTCATGAATATCGCAATGTGCCAGTTAAACTGAGAGGATGGGATGGAACTGAAGGCGAAGAGCAATTGCTAGGGAATTTACATTGGTTAAGTTTTCCTTCCCCAGATATTTCCCATGAGGAGAATCTTGCTAATTTACCTTTAGCAGAGGTGTGGCAAGAATGGTGGCAGAATCGATCACCAGAGTTACGTGATGCCGATGGATATGAATTATTACGAGCTATAGCTTCTTTGCCTAGACAAGGACATGAAAACCTTTTCCAAGACTATTCTTTCTTTCGGAACCATTTTTTAAACGATCAATCACCTAAATGGGTAAGAGATTGTCAGCGAATTTTGGTGATTGAAGTACAAGGACTAAATTATAGCAGTTTAGTTAAGTGTGCGCTGAAATGGCTGCTGTTTCTATATCCTCTTGAAGGTGCTGTCGATTTTATTTTAGACGCTACCCAGTTTTCACTTGCGACAATTCATCAAACCGTTTTACAGAGTCTTGGATCGTCTCCAGATGAATATATTGATGATTGGCGTGAAAACAATCAATTCACTACATGGTTGCTTTTTGCTTTTCAGTATCATAATTCGTGCCCTAGTGAATGGACATTAGCACAGACAAGACGACTATGGCAGTTGCTACGCTGGATTGATGAACCATTAGGAACAGTACCGCGCTATCTTAAAAATGAAAACAATAGAAGTTATCAGATTTTGCCGATTAGTAATCAGTCGGAAGGACAGATTAAGCGTTGTCGTCCGAATTTAATCCAGATGATTTTTGCCTTCAAAGCCAATGCAGTTACAGAAGCAGATCTTTTAGATTTTTTAGTTGGTGAAAGGTTGGAGAACTACTACTGTTTTAGAGAATTGAGAACATTAACTCAACGTAGCGGAACGCTTACAGCAGATAATCGCACCAGAAATGAGTTCTCTAATTTACCCGAACCTGATTATCAATACTTATTAGAATTAGTCGATCGCTGTCGGCGGCGGATTGTGGAAATAGAATGCGATCGCGGTGATTTACCTACCCCTGCGACAGAAGCCGCCTTGAGCTTGCAGTCCGTATTAGGCATTGCCCCTGTGATTAAACTTTTGCAAAATTTAGGCAAAGAGCAGTTTATCCGAGGATGGAGCTACGATCACGCTAGTAAAGCCGCCGTATTTAGTCATCTCATTCGCGTTTCCTTCCCTCTGCCCACCGATACCCCCGAACTATTCGCACAGCAATTTACCGCTTCTGGGCTTACCAATCGCAAAGCGATCGAGCTAGCGGTCTATGCCCCTCAATGGGCAAGGTATGTGGGGCATCTACTGGCATCTCCCGCATTTGCCGAAGCCGTATGGTGGTTCCATGCCCATACCAAAGATTCCCATTGGCAAGTCGAGCAATCAATTAGAGAAGGTTGGAGCGCTCAGGTTGGCGAACATACGCCCCTCACCAGCCAAGATCTAGTAGATGGTGCTGTCGATGTAGCTTGGTTTTGGAGAGCCTATCGCGCCATGACACCTGTCCAATGGGAAGAAATCCACGAAGCAGCAAAATTTGCGGCGGGCGGACAAGGGCATACGCGGGCGCGTCTGTTTGCGGATGCCATGTTAGGACAAATTGAGAAATCGGCAACCATCGATCGCATTCAAACAAAGCGCCATCAGGATTCTGTGCGAGCCTTGGGCTTAATTCCCTTAGAGTCAGAGAATCGTGAAGCCGATATTCTGCAACGCTACGAAGTTATTCAAGAATTTATGCAGGGTACTAAACAATTTGGTTCCCAACGGCAAGCGAGTGAAAAACTTGCCGCTCGTATTGCCATGGAAAACCTGTCGCGGACAGCGGGATACGCCGATCCTCAACGCCTAGAATGGGCAATGGAAGCCAAAGCGATCGCTGATTTAGTAGAAGGTGCAGTCACGGTGACAGAAGGCGATGTTTCCGTTAGTCTCAGTCTTGACGCGCTCGGCGCTCCTAATTTAACGATCGCTAAAAAAGGTAAACCGCAAAAAACGATTCCTGCGACCCTCAAAAAGAATGCAGAAATTATGGCTCTTCAGGAGCGTAAACAGAAACTAACCAAACAAGCCTCAAGAATGCGGTTGTCTCTTGAACAATCCATGTGTCGTGGCGATCGCTTTACAGGCGCAGAACTACAACAATTATTAATTCATCCCATTCTGCGCCCGATGTTGCAGCAATTAATTTTTGTTGGCGAAACGGCGATCGGTTATCCCCAAGATTCTCGGTTGCGAAAACATGACAGCACCTATACCCAACTCAATTCTGCCGATCTAGTCCGAATCGCCCATCCCGCCGATCTTGTGAAAACTGGTGAATGGCATCTCTGGCAACAAGAATGTTTCCATGCCGAGCGATCGCAACCTTTTAAACAAATTTTTCGAGAACTCTATCTTCCTATTCATACGGAGGAAACTGAACATAAAGGTTCTCGCCGTTATGCTGGACATCAGGTGAATCCCAGACAGGCTTTGGCTTTATTTGGACAACGCGGCTGGGTAGCGAATAGTTACGATTACGAATCAAGTATCCATCGCATTTTTTACGACCAAGATATATATGTCTCTGTGGAAACTAATAGCGGTTGGACTACTCCCGCCGAAGTGGAAGGCTTAACTATTGATGCTGTCTACTTCTCTCAACGTAGTCGCGGCAATGCGCTCAAACTCGATCAAGTTCCTGCCATAGTGTTTAGCGAAGTCATGCGCGATCTCGACCTAGTGGTGAGCGTGGCGCATCAAGGCGGGGTCGATCCCGAGGCAAGTGCTTCTACGGTGGAAATGCGATCGGCGCTGATTCGGGAAACCAATCGATTATTGAAGCTGACTAATGTCAATTTACAAAATAACTATGCCCTGATCGAAGGCGAACTCGGCAGCTATTCTGTCCATCTTGGCAGTGGTGTAGTGCATCGGCAACCAGGGGGCTCCCTTTGCATTGTTCCCGTTCACAGCCAGCATCGAGGTAGATTATTCCTTCCCTTTGCCGACGACGATCCGAAAACTGCGGAAATAATTTCTAAGATCCTCCTATTCGCCAAGGATAAAGAAATTAAAGATCCCACAATTTTGCAGCAATTACTATAACCATGCGGTAATAACAGAAAAAACTGCAACGACAGAGGAATATTACTGCTCGGCAAGCATTTTGTAGATCTCACGCTTGACCTGAGTAAGCAGATCCCGCACGCGATTGACTTGCTCCAGATTGCCGCTGCGCGCGATTTGGGTGACCGCATCGTTTAACTCGGTTAAAGTCCGCCGTAACTCAATCAATTCCGTAGGTTTGTTTTCTGTGAAGCTGTCGCGAGGATTTTTGACAGGGGATTGCTGATGGCGATCGCTCAAAAATTGCCTGCCATTCTCGGTGATCGTATAGATCCGCTTGCCATCAATCTGCTCGCTCGTCAAATAACCGCCTTCTTCCATCATTTGTAATGCGGGATATACCGAACCCGCACTGAGGCGGCGAAATCCACCACCACGGGCTTCCAATTCTTTGATCAGTTCATAGCCATGCATGGGTCGCTCCGATAGCAGCGCCAGCAGAATGAATTTTATGTCACCGCGACGGGTGCGAGGTTCATCGCCCCATCCGCCACCAAAATCATCTCTATGTCCATGCCTCCTACTCATGAAGAAGTGATTGTTAAGCCCTTCTCCAGCCAAAGCTAGATCAGGAAAATGGGAACGAAATTGTCTAAACATAGGTAACTCCTTATTGGTTTTAAATAGCTATCGCGATATATCGATATCTATATAAAAGCTATCGCGATATATCGGTTTTGTCAACTATAAAATTACTAAAACTTAAAACCCAAGAATTGATTGGCGGCGCGGAGCGCCGCCAATCAATTCTTGGGTTTTAAACCTAGAAGAGCGTACCGTCCGCTACGCGGACGGTACGCTCTTCTAGGTTTTAAGTTTACTTATGGCTAGCTACTTAACTTGTTAGCAGCTATTGCGCACAAATCTCTTCTATTTGCTTGGTTTTACAAGAATACGTCCCGTATAATCGATGCGGTGTAAATAAATATTACTGTCAAGATTACTGTCAAGTTCTGCAAAATACTCGTCCACAGCCTTCTTGGCTCCTTGCCAATGTCCATAGTCATCGATAATCAGAATTCCCTTTTCGGTCAATATGGGATAAAGATGCATGAGCTCATGTTTAGTTGACTCGTACCAATCCGTATCAAGGCGTAAAAGGGAAAGCTGGGACGGCATACTTTGCGGAATTGTGTCCTCGACCTTTCCCTTGAGTAAATGAATCTTTTGTTCTGGATAACCCGTAGATAAAATATTTGCTCGAACCTCATCTAAACTTGCGTAACACCAGATTCCACTTCCCTGCGGATCGCGATCAAGTTGCAAGTCGGCAGAAACTCCATCCAAACTTCTATCGTCGTCGGTCGGTGAAGACATACCCTCAAACGTATCGAAAAGGTAAAGCGATCGACTGAGATCACCGAGAGCCATAAGGGTAAGCGCAACTGTCATCATGCTGCCTCCTCGCCAAACGCCGCACTCAGCAATATCCCCCGCAAGCCCATTCTGGGACACATAGGTTACAGCATTAATTAATGTCGCCATGCGTTCTACACTGGTCATTGTAAAAGGCTTTGCCGCTAAAATTATCCTCTGCTGATCTTCGGACAGATCGGGTACAGCAGCGAGTTCCGAGTTTGTTTCCGAGACAGGTACATAAGGTACTAGGTCGTAACCCAAACGACGCAAAGTGCTTTTTAGTAGTTGTTTCATAAAATCAAAAACTTTGAGGGCGTTTAGATCTGCGAGGAATCTCGACCCGTTTGCGCTTGGGAGGAAACCACGATCGCCAGATCCATAGGAGAATATTTTCCATCCTTTCCGCTAGCTCGATCGCCGCTTTGCCCACCTGCTGTAAAGGTGACAAATGACGTTTTGGGGGGCTAGAGCGTCTCTTTGCAGAAACCTGCGATGAAGCTGAAGGCGGAATTTGGCGATTGGGAGCGGAGCGGCGATCTTGACGGGGGTGGGATGGCGTTGCCTCTGATGACACTCTCGGCGATCGGCTCGAAATTGGTCTAGCTGGTGGGGATTGACTATAGGTTTGGCGAGCTAGTTGCGTTTCGAGTTCGGTATGCGTGGGCAGATGAAAGAAATCAACATCAGTTTCATAAATTTCGACGCGGCGCTTGGGAAAATTAGGCAGATCGATTTGTGTCTTAGAAAAGGCGATCGACGGTTCCATCGCCTCTGTCATAAATTCGATCGCCTCTTCCATAGGGTTGATCAATGCTTCGGGGGCAGGAATAGACTCTGTTAATCCCTGCAACGTCCAGCATCGGTCTGCCTTTGCCCCCCCTAAGCGCAAACAGTTTCCCGCATGATCGAGAATCAATGCTTTCCGTCCTCCCTTAGGGCGCAGCCCCCGACCGAGCATTTGCAAATGGAGAGCAACGGATTTGGTGGGACGGCAGAGCTGAATAACTTCAATTTCTGGAACGTCAAAACCTTCAGTAAATAAATTAACATTACAAAGAACTTGAGTTTCACCAGCGCGAAAACGTTCGAGAATAGCTTGCCGATCTTTGGGAGCCGTTTCGCCATCGATATGTTCGGCTACAATACCTGCGGCGCAGTAACGTTCAGCGATCGCTTTGGAATGATCTAAGTTAATGGCAAATACGACACAGCGCTTTTGGCAAGCGTGGCGCAAATAAGCATCCACAGCGCAACCAGCGACATAGCGGCGATCGATCCGCTCAGCCAGATCAGCGGAATTAAAATCGCCACCTGCAATGCGAATACCTTCTTCTGTTGGCAAAAAACTTTCAGGAGCAAGAACTTCATAATCCGCGAGAAATCCTCGCCAGATCAATTCCGATACGGAAGGACCGATCACGAGAGCCTCGTAAAGGCGATCAAAACCCCGCCCATCTAGTCGTGAAGGGGTAGCCGTCACTCCCAAAATCAAAGCTTCAGGGAAACACCTCAAAATGGATAGATAGCTGGGTGCAAGGGATAGGTGGGCTTCGTCGATAATTACTAAAGCGATCGCCCCTAAATCTATTTCTTGTTTTTCGAGCCGTTTTACTAGAGTTTGCACGGAGGCGCATTGCACTGGATGCTCCAGCTGCATCGGGCGATCGGCTTTGATGATACCTACGGGCGATCGCAGGATTTTTTCTAAGGTTTTTTTAGCCTGCCAGAGTAATTCCTCCCGATGTACCAATAGGAGGACACGCCGATCGCGATCGCAAAAATGTTTGGCGAGTTCGCTAAAGGTGCGGGTCTTTCCTGAACCCGTAGGCATGGCTAGTAGGATAGAGCGCTTGCCCTGTTGCCAAGTTGCATAAATTTCATCGATGACCCGTTGCTGATAGTCTCGTAATTCGGACATCTCGCGCCTCAAAAAAATCCCTAGTATTATGCCAGAAGTTTTCCAAAACGCATTACAGATTTTTTATACCAATTCACGAAAGTGTTGTCACACTTTCGTGAATTAAAAACTTAACTTAGTAATGGTTTCTAAGAAATGGCTACGCCATTTCTTAGAAACCATTTAAGAATTACTTTCTGCGGTCAAAAGCTCTAAGAGATCCCCCTCAATCCCCCTTAAAAAGGGGGAAGAATTTAGTCCTCCCCCCTTTTTAAGGGGGGCTGGGGGGATCTATCCAATTCTTAAATGGTTTCTTAGCTTGAGATTAGGATGGATTATCGGGAGTTTCGCTGGAAGCTTCCGTAGTTTTAGCAGTGGATAGGGCCGCTTCCTTTTGAGAGCGTTTTTTACGCTCAGCTTCTACCATATCGGCAATCATCTGACGGGCTTGCTCGATTTTGTCAAGGTTTGAGCGATAAAGATCGACATCCTTAAGTAAGCGATCGCTTCCAAATTTCAGCGTCTCACCCACTAGTTTGATTAATTCTTCGCGCTTGGCACTATCGGCGATCGCTTCTGGATCGCTAATTTCTAGCAATGCATAAAGCCCTACGCCCAGCAAACGGCTATATTTAAAATTTTCTTTGGCAGAAATAATTTGTAGTTGCCCCGACAAAGGTTCAAGGCTAATTCCCGCATCCAGATTGGTAAGTAGGGTTTTAATATCGTTAGGCGATCGCGTCGCTAAATCGCTGAGAGTAGCTGCATCTTGACGAATGCGATCGGAATCAAATTGCAGTGCCGCGCACAATGCATGAAATACCGCAAAGCGATCGGTTTCAGGTTTATAGCCTGCTGTAAAGCGATCGAAAGTAGTTACAAAACCTAACGCAAAAATTGCATCGTAAACAAATGTTTGATTGACTTTCAGCAGATGAATTTCCACTAAAAGTTCGTCCACAACCCGTCGGTAGACCTGATTGACTGGTTTGGGGAAGGCTAAATAAAAGTCTTTTTTGGTGTCAGAAACAGTACGAACGGTATTCACAGTCAACAAAACCTAACGGCAAGATAGTTCAATTTATCATCGCACAGATAGCCGTGGCATCGGTCTATCCCTGTAGATAAATTTCTCGCCAGTCTTACAGCAAAAGTAAACCAAAAAAAGAGATTTTACCGTCCGCGTAGCGGACGGTAAAATCTCTTTTTTTGGTTTTTAATTCTGCATAGCGCAGTACTTTATGATGATGAGAATTTTGAGCGATCGCGCCCAGCACTGTAAAATGTCGGACGATCTCCTGATTGAAAAATTGCTAGAGGTAAATCAGTCATGAATTTAGCACAGCTAATTTCCGAAACCGCCGCAAAATATGCTGACAAACCCGCAATTATTTTTGAGGGAAAAGTTTGGACTTACCAAGAATTCGACCATCAGGTGCAATGCTACATTACCAAACTCGATCGCTTTGGTATTAAAAAAAGCGATCGCGTCGCCATCCAATTACCCAAATGTATTGAGTTTTTATTTTTTCATTTTGCCATTCTCTCCATCGGAGCGATCTCTTTACCGCTAAATCCCGATTATCGTCCTGAGGAGGTGGTCTATTTTCTCACTGACTCAGGAAGTTCGCTATTAGTGACTTCTCAAATCCTCTACAGCAGAGTTCAGCCATCGATTCAACATCTTTCCGAATTACAAATTCTACTTCAGGATGAGGATTTATCGCCTTCAGAAGTCACTGCCAATGCTTCCATCAGATCGGATGGCAAGGCGATCGCCGCAAAATATGCAACAGATCTCGATGATATAGCCATGATTTTATATACCTCTGGAACGACTGGACGTTCTAAAGGTGCAGCCATCTCACATCGCAATCTGATCGCGAATATGCAAGCTCTCCACAAAGCATGGGCATGGAGCGATCGCGATATCCTTCTCCATGTTTTGCCCCTATTCCACATTCATGGTTTAAATGTTGCGACCCTAGGCGGGCTGTACGCAGGAGCAACCATTGTCATGCTGGAAAAGTTCGATCCTCAGAGGGTCTGGGATACATTAGTGTCGGCAAACTGTACGATATTAATGGGGGTTCCGACCATCTATCAACGCTTGATCGATACATGGGAAAAACTCGCACCAAAACCCGACTTAACGAAAATGCGGCTGTTTATCTCTGGCTCTGCGCCCTTAAGCGATCGTCAATTCCATCAGTTTGAGCATCTCACAGGTTTCCGCATTCTCGAACGTTATGGCATGACTGAAACGGGGATGAATGCCTCCAACTTAATTGAAGCTGACTATCGCAAAGCCAAAAGCGTCGGTTTTCCATTAGCAGGAGTTGCCATCCGCATCGTCGATCGGGATGGAAAGAATGTCCAAATGTCTGAAGTGGGAGAAGTCTGGATTCGTGGCGACAATGTCTTTCAAGGCTATTGGGAAATGCCCGAAAAAACAGCAGAATCCTTTGTGGACAGATGGTTTCGGACTGGCGATCTCGGCTTTCAAGATCCCGATGATAATGGTCGATTGTACTTAGTTGGTCGGGCTAAAGAGCTAATTATTACGGGTGGATTTAATGTGTATCCTAAGGAAATTGAAAATGTGATCGAATGCCATGAAGCGGTTAAAGAGTCCGCCGTATTAGGTTTAGAGGATAGGGATTTTGGGGAAAGGGTTGTGGCAGCGATCGCCCTTAAAGAAACCGCTAATATTACTCCTGAAGCATTAATCGAACATTGTAAAAGCCGTCTTGCAACCTATAAATGCCCCAAGCAAATATTTTTTATTGCGAAACTTCCCCGCAATGCGATGGGTAAAATCCAAAAAAATATTCTCGCCCAACAACTTCAAAACCTTTAAGCAATCCTAAATTCTCTCTCCTATAGCAAAGAACATAAAACCCAAAAGATAAGTGGCGGCGCTAAGCGCCGCCACTTATCTTTTGGGTCGATCCTGCCAAGCAGTACCAATCCCCTGTACTACACCACGCCCGATCAACCCGATACCACGACCAATCACATTGGTTAATAAGTACACAAATCCACTACCAAGGAAGGCGATCGCCGATTTTAGTCTTGGCGCGATCGCATCTTGGATTTCCAGTACTAAGGTTACCGCTAGCTGCACACCTTCTAACTTTTGGAGTTCCTGATTGCGGGGTGCGTAGATACTTATCCTTTTGATACCGAGATCGGCAAAGGTTAAAAAGATATGACGACTTTCAAAAATTAATTGCGGTTCGAGGACGTATTTTTCTAGGCGGTATTTCCAAGATAGTTCGTTCCGAAATCTTTCTATTTCACGGGTTGCCAGCAAATTATATCGATAGAAGTTTTGCTTAATTTCTTCAGCATTGGCAAAATTATTTAAAAGCGGTTGAATTACAGCATTCGCAATCTGAATAATTACATTGTCTAAAATCAGTTCCAACCTCTGCATCGCTTCAGTCGAACCTAGCGATACATTCTTACTATCAACTACTAATTCTGTTTCAAATAATAAGTGAGCGAGAAAAGAATTAAACTGAGGAATTTTATTGAGAAATTCGGCTTGGATGATTGCATAATCCTTGAGTAAAGTGTCAACTACATTTACCTCATTACTTACCTCATTACCAATATCAGTAATGCTTGTGACCACGTAGTATTTGCCAAAAAAATTAATTACAGTTTCTTGCCATATCCTTCTTAAAATATCAGGGGTTTTAGACTCTAGCTGCGATGGGAGAATTTGCGCAAACCTCAATTCTGTAAGGCTTTGTTCGATTTGCCGCAGGGCAAGATATAAAAGTTCGCGCTTCTTATCATCTTTTAAAATGTCAATTTCTAGGGGTGTCTTACTCCAATTAGACAGATTAGATTGAATTTTTGTAACGGTTTTGTCCCATAAACTAGCTTGGATCGCGAGGATATTATGCTGATGCTTTAGCTCGGTTCGCTCCTGCGTTCTATCAAATTTAGTAATTGGGCGATCGCCTATATCCACATCAGAGCTAGCCATTTCGGAAGAGCGCTCAAGCGGAATTTGAGAAATCGCAGGAGTTGAGGCTTGTCCCCATAGCTGTCGCATTAGCCAACGCGCAACCTGTAGTTCGCGAACTTGCCCTGCCAAAACGATCTTGATTAGGCGATCGCCGATCCGATCACCGATCCGATTATTTGCCCCAGACAAACTCAATCTAACCTCAGCTAGCAAGTGATCGATCTGTCCTACTCCCGACCGATAAAAGCTCCGTTTGACAATCTCCATCACAGTTTGCTCTGGCAAATTAGGGACTAAGCGAACATTCTGACTGACTTCATTCTGGCTGACTTCATTTTGGTAGCGCTCCCCCAAATATTGACCACCACGAGCAACTTGACGGATCGCCGCAACTAATTCTTCGGGCTTATTTCCCTTCATGCAGTAGCCATCAATACCATAAAGAAGGGCAGTTTTTATGAGTTCCGAAGACGACTGAGAAATCAATCCGAATAGGGGTAAATGGGGATATTGCGACTTTAATTCTTGGCATAGATCTAACCCCAAACGACCTATTGACGCAGAATCTCGACTCTCTCCCCTTAAATTGAGATCGAGAATCACTAAATCAATCGCAGGGATTTCCCGCAAAATCCTTAAAGCATCCTCGGCGGTTTCCACATCTGCCAATACTTCTAAATCTGGAAACTCAAACAACCACGATCGCATTCCCATCCGAAAAATGCGATCGCTATCTACTAAAAGCAACCTGTACAACTCGTCACTCATTAACTTACAAATTAAGTTCGGGCAGATTGGTGCAAGAACTTTTAAATCATACATATAGCTACCGCCAACTGTATCAGGACATAAAACCCAAAATCATGTTGTCGCGCTCCGCGCGACAACATGATTTTGGGTTTTAATTTTGTCCTAATAAGACTGGCGGTAGCTATAAAACATCAAACATACAAGCCTGTGCTGCCCACGCAGCACAGGCTTGTATGTTTGATGTTTAAATTCCACCACCCTCAGAAAAGCCTTCGTATTCTTCTGGCTCAAAACGATCAACGCGATCGCAGGGCGTAAGATGTCTGGGGCGGACATTTTTCAAAAGTTCTGAATCGATGATGTAGTTATTGAGAGGATGTAAAGTATGGGCTTCGGCATGTTTTTCTAATTGCTCGACGCGACCGATCAGCGATCGGATTACATCACCTTCAGGATCGGGAACCTGAAAATGATCGAGGGCAGAAACCTTAACTCCATGACGATGGACAATGCGCCCAGGAATGCCAACAACGGTGCAATCGGGTGGAACACATTTCAACACTACGGAACCAGCCCCAATGCGAGAATTACTACCGATTTCTATGTTACCTAAAACCTTTGCTCCCGCACCAACCACCACATTATCGCCCAAAGTTGGGTGGCGTTTGCCCGATTGCTTGCCAGTACCGCCAAGGGTTACGCCCTGATAGATCAAGACATATTCACCAACAATCGCCGTTTCACCAATTACTACACCCATGCCGTGATCGATAAATGCGCCCTTACCAATCTTTGCGCCTGGATGAATTTCAATGCCCGTTAGGAATCTTGCCATCTGGGAAATCATCCGAGGGATCACAGGCAACTTCATACCATGCAGCCAATGGGCAAAGCGGTATAACCAGATCGCATGAAGCCCAGGGTAGCATAGCAGCACTTCTAGCCAGTTACGCGCAGCAGGATCGCGCTCAAAAATGATAGCGAAGTCGGCTTGCAGTGTTTTAATAATATTTTTCAATGGTTTTAAAACCCTTTTTATTTCTACTGCTGATTTTAAGATCCTAGCGGATATTTTGTATCAAATGAAACTACCCTTTGGAATGACTATTTAAAAAATAGGCAATTCACGCCTCTTCATCGGTCGTCAGCTAGCCCCATGATTTGGCGACAGCATAAATTTTAGAAAATGGTCAAAAATTGCTTTGTATCTTGCCAAGTAGTCTCTAAATTTTTGCCAAGAGCGTGGTCGTCATCTAGTAATTTTAAAGTAACTTGCGATCGCCTTTTAGCAAATTCTTCACTTAAAGACGCTGGTACAACCTGATCATGAAGACCGTGAAAAATCAATATGGGTAGCGATCGCGTTAACTTTTCTTCGGAATATTGCTGGGCATCGGCAAAAAATTTAAATTGTAAATTTACATTACGCTTCATCCCATAATGATAAAACTCGCGAAGCCCCTCCTCTTGCCAGCGATTAACATTTTCTGAGCCTAAAGCTTTAGCTATCCTCTGACTAAACCCAAAGGCTGGGGCAAATAATACTAACTGCTGTACCGATAGGTTTTGAGCAGCTAGTTGTACTGCCAAAAATCCCCCAAGGCTAGAACCAATTACCGCGATCGGTTCGTCATCCCTGAGATAAGTCTGTAGGTGAGCCAATTGCTCCGTAAGCGTCACCGATGAAAAATCCGCGAGATTGAGATCGGGAACATGCAGAGTCAGCCCATGCTCGGCAAACTTTTGTTGCATATATTTTGCTTTCGTGGACTGAGGACTAGAGGCAAAACCATGTAAATAGAGATAATTCATCAATTTAAGCCATTTATTTAAGTAGTTGAGCATAATTAAAAACCAGAAGCAAAAGCTGTAGCGCACGCGCAGCGTGCGCTACAGCTTTTGGGATTTTATATTAATTGCGCCTAGCTACTTAATCAGTTTATTTTAAAAATTCCAGCTTATAGCTACAGTCACTTGACTGAGGACAAATCATACCAATTCCCAAAATGGCGTTGCCATTTTGGGAATCTCAAAACCTTACTGGGTTTGGTGTTTAATTCACAAAAGTGTTGTCACACTTTCGTGAATTGGTATCAAACCCCAAGAATTGACTGACCAGTGCCTGAAAGTGTGATCGCCAATCTTGCAGAGTGTAATAATTTAGTGCGATCGCCGATCTTGTACTGCGATCGCTGATTGCTCAATAAACTGAATCATGGTCGGAATGCAAAGATAAAAATCTTAGATAACCAACTTCTCGTACAGCAACGGCTCGACATTAAATGAGTCTAGATTCGATAATTGAGAGGGATGATCATGATTCCACTGTAGAGCTTTATCCAGTTTCTTCGAGAAAGAATCTTCATGTACCCAACTTTCCGAAGGGAAGGATTGCTTCAATAAACCTATCCTGTCCGCTTTAACGTTACGGCGAAAGTGCTTCCCTTGCCCACTTGACTGATTACATGAATGCTTCCTTCCATTTTCTGGACTAACTCATTAGCGATCGCCAATCCCAGTCCCGTTCCTGAAATATCCCCATCTGCCTGTCTACCGCGAAAGTTGCGTTCAAATAAACGGGGTAGATCTGCCTCAGGAATCCCCACGCCCGTGTCTTGAACGTAGATATAAACTGTGTCGGGCTTCACATCTGCTCCTAGAAATACATAGCCACGTTCGGGCGTATATTTGAGGGCATTTTCTACCAAATTTCCGAGTGCTTCTCTCAAAGCTGATTCATGACCGATCGCTTTGGGTAAATTCAAAGGAATATTCGATAGAAATTGAATATTGCGCTCTTGGGCGATCGCGCTGGCAAAATTAGTAATTGCATCCAAAATTTCGCTGAGATCGATCTCTGTAAGTTCCATCGCCGCAGGTAGGAGCGCCTTTTCCTGCTCGGCTTCAGATAGCAACAATGGCGTGGGGCGATCGGCTTCGCTGAGTAAATCTTGAATATGCTTGGTCTCTCGCAAAATACCCGTTACAAATTTTTGATTCGGATCTTCGGCAACGATGCGCCGCGACAGCAGTTGGGCAAAGGTACGAATGGCGGTGAGAGGATTGCGGAGTTGATGTAGCAGTGAAGCTAAAAAATTATTTTGCTCTTCGTAACTGCGTTGCTGGTTAGCTGCTAGCCATTGGTTGCGACGATCGAGGGCGCAGGCGATCGCTAATGTGTTGGCGATTTGCTGAATTTGCGATTGTTCGTAGTCCAGCCAATCACGATCGTCCCGCCCTGTCATTAAAAATCCTAAAATTGCCTCTTCGTAGATCAAGGGCAACACAAAACGTCGTTGTCTTACCAAGCCCCCAGCCCCCATCGATAGGATCGGTAAAGCATCGGTCGAAAAAGCCTCTGGCAAAGCGATCGCCCCCTCTTCTGGAAAAACAGCCACCTCAATTAGGTGGGGAGGCATCCCATCCGCCACATTTTCGGTGATATACATAGCACTAGCGACTGCACCCAAACTTTGGGTCAGCAATATAATTTGCGATCGAGCTAGGGCTATGAGGTCGGGACTAGCGGAGAGCATTAATCGGTTGAGGGAAAGGCTTAAATCTTAGTATATAGCGATCGCTAACTCAAAAAAGTGGCAGCATCTCAAGCCCGCCCATGCTTTTTAAGAGATGCTATGATCTCGAATAATTAATGAATGCGATTCGGTATTCTTGTGACCTATGAAAAAATCCTCATTAGCCCTGATTAGTAGCCCCGCAATTTTTGCGGCTATCTTGCTCGCAAGCGCTCCTGCCCATGCCAATCCCTCTAGCAGCTTAAACAAAGATTCTGATTCCTATAGTTCCTCCATTGTCATTACGAGAACCGCTCAAAGCCTTGATTCTAAAGATATCTCCTCCGACGATCGCGCTAATATTTTGACTAGCGATCGCATTGGCGATATGGCAGTTCAGAAATTTGGCTGTGACTGTATGGGATGCCGCCAAGCAGTATTGTCACTTGTATCGAAATAACAAAAATCCCAAAAAAGAGAGGGGTGCATAGCACCCTTCTCTTTTTGGTTTTAAGAACTGCGATCGCGATGAACGTTTGTGGGTGATGCTTCAGTTAAACTAGAGAAAGCCATTTTAAAAAAATAAGTATATATGCGGTTAAGTGAAGTTACCCATCCCAACCAATTGCATGGTCTGACGATCTCGCAATTAGAAGCGATCGCCCGTGAAATTCGACAAAAGCATTTAGAAACCATTGCTGCGACAGGCGGACACCTCGGTCCTGGACTAGGTGTAGTCGAGCTAACCCTCGCGTTATACCAAACCCTCGATCTAGATCGAGACAAGGTAGTTTGGGATGTGGGACATCAGGCTTATCCCCACAAGCTGATCACTGGGCGTTACAAAAATTTTCATACCCTACGTCAAAAGGACGGGATTGCAGGCTACCTCAACCGTCGCGAAAGTGAATTCGATCATTTTGGGGCGGGGCACGCTTCCACTAGTATCTCGGCAGCTCTGGGTATGGCGATCGCCCGCGACTTGCAAGGCGATAATTACAAAACCGTAGCAATTATCGGTGACGGCTCCTTGACGGGCGGGATGGCCCTCGAAGCAATTAACCATGCAGGACATCTTCCCAAAACTAATTTATTAGTTGTCCTCAATGATAATGAAATGTCGATTTCCCCCAACGTGGGCGCAATTCCTAAGTATCTGAATAAAATGCGCCTCAGCCCACCGATGAAATTTATCACCAACAATCTTGAGGGACAAATCCGCAATATTCCCTTTGTTGGCGAACAAATCAGTCCCGAAATCGAGCGCATCAAGGACAATCTCAAGATTGTCACCATGGTTCAAAATAAGGTGGGAGCTGTGTTTGAAGAACTTGGCTTCACTTACATTGGTCCCGTGGACGGTCATAATCTCAGGGAATTGATCGATACCTTTAAGATGGCCCATACGCTCACGGGTCCTGTGATGGTTCACGTTAGCACCACCAAGGGTAAGGGTTATAGCTATGCTGAAGCCGATCGCGTGGGCTATCACGCCCAAAATTCCTTTGACCTCGCTACAGGCAAAGCGAAGCCATCCACTTCCAGCAAGCCCAAACCTCCTAGCTATTCCAAGGTTTTTGCGGATACGCTGATCAAACTTGCCGAGCATGACAAGCGCATTGTCGCCATTACCGCCGCCATGTCTACGGGGACAGGTTTAGACAAATTCCAAGCCGCTTTACCTAATCAATTTATCGATGTCGGCATTGCTGAGCAGCACGCGATCACCGTGGCTGCGGGTATGGCTTGTGAAGGAATGCGCCCTGTTGCGGCGATTTATTCCACTTTCCTCCAGCGTGGCTTTGACCAGATAATCCATGATGTCTGTATCCAGAATTTACCCGTCTTCTTCTGTCTCGATCGCGCAGGTATCGTCGGCGCTGATGGACCTACGCACCAAGGGATGTATGACATTGCCTATCTGCGCTGCATTCCTAACATAGTGCTGATGGCTCCTAAGGACGAAGCCGAAATGCAGAATATGATCGTTACGGGCTTGACTCACAATGGCGCGAGTGCCATGCGTTATCCTCGCGGTAACGGAGTAGGCGCACCATTACAAGACGAAGATATCGAGCCATTACCCATTGGTAAAGCTGAAGTATTGCGCGAAGGGAAGGATGTACTGCTCCTAGCCTATGGCTCGATGGTTTATCCTTCTCTACAGGTGGCGGAACTTCTCAACGAGCATGGAGTTAGCGCTACGGTGGTTAATGCCAGATTTGCGAAGCCTCTTGATACTGAGCTAATTCTGCCCCTTGCTCAAAAAATTGGTAAGGTGGTTACCCTTGAGGAAGGTTGCTTGATGGGTGGATTTGGTAGTGCGGTTTTGGAAGCTTTGAATGATGCGAATGTGTTGGCTCCCGTTTATCGTATCGGTGTTCCCGATATTTTGGTCGAACATGCTTCCCCAGAGCAGTCCTTTAATGCACTCGGTCTATCTAGCGGTCAAATCTGCGATCGCATTCTCCAACAGTTTGCCTTTAATAAGCAAGCTGCCATGAGCAATTAAATTTTGACTGTGTTTCCTGCTGTGCAGGAGTCACAGTTAATAAGAATAAGGTGGCACAAAGTGCCACCTTATTCTTATAACTAACTTAAAACCTAGAAGAGCGTACCGCCCGCGTAGCGGGCGGTACGCTCTTCTAGGTTATGACAACACTTTCGTGAATTAAAAACCAAACCTAGTAAGGGTTTTCAAAGCTCAAAATGGCTACGCCATTTTGAGCTTTGGTATTATGAGTAAATATGAGCCTGAAGATCGTCTTTTGTTGGTCTGATATTTCTGGATATATGGCAGCCTGTTGGCGTTCCTTACAGGCGAGGCAAGAGATCGACCTATTTGTGATTGCCTTTCAAGCGCGAACTCAGACTGCATTTTCTGATGGGTTAATGCAGGGAATCCCCTGTCGTCTTTTAGGCTTGCAGGAGCGCAACGACATAAAATTAATTAAGGAATTGATAAGCCAACAAAATCCCGATGCGATCGTTTTATGTGGTTGGTTTCATCATCCCTATCGGCAATTAGCCTTTGCTAAAAATCTGCAAAATATTCCCTTAATTATGGGAATGGATACCCCTTGGTGGGGAAACTGGAAGCAGCATTTAGCCCCTTGGATATTGCGTTCCTATCTAGAACGGATGGCGCATGTGGTTGTCACTGGCGAACGGAGTTGGCAATATGCCTATCGTTTGGGCATCCCTTTAGAAAATATTTCGTTAGGTTTGTATGGCATAGATTACGAGGCTTACGCACCTCTGCTCGAAGCAAGAAAGCGATCGCCTTGGCCGCGTTCTTTCCTCTTTGTCGGTCGCTACAGCCATGATAAAGCGATCGATCTGCTGGCGACAGCCTACCGTTTGTATCGATCGCAAGTTGACGATCCTTGGGATTTAGTTTGCTGCGGTCAGGGCGATCTCGAATCCCATCTACGGGATCAAGTAGGTATTATCAACCGAGGTTTTGTCCAGCCTGACGAAATGAAAAATATTTGGCTACAGGCTGGGGCTTTTGTGTTACCGAGCCGATTCGATCCTTGGCCCATAGCTTTAGTGGAAGCGGCGGCCGCAGGATTGGCTATAATCTGCACTCAGGTATGTGGTTCGGCGGTAGAAGTGCTTCGCTCTGAATATAATGGCATCATTATTCCCCCCGATCGCCCTGATGCTCTAGCTGCGTCTTTGCTAAAAATTCACAATCACGATCATAATCACGATCACAATCACGATCGTGAGTTAGCAATATGGGGAACTCGTTCCCAAGATTTAGCCCAGCCCTATAGATCAGAAATATGGGCACAGCGATGGCTCACCATCTTCAATTCTGTGCTCCATCCAGTACACTGACAACAAGCGATCGCTTAACTTTTCTGCCGACAGCAAAAAACTAGTAATTACTCGCCTTATGGATTTTGTAAATCAATTAGTTGAATTTATTACTACTCCCTTAGGTTTGATGCTCTTAGGTGGTGGTTTAGTTCTAGCCTTACAAGCCGATCAGAAACGTCCACTTTTAAGTTGGATTTTGGTCTCGATTTTTGGATTTGCGGCTTCTCTGAGCAAGTTCGCCGATGAATTTATTAAGGAGCCGCCATCGCTAGTTTTTCCACTTCAGCAAATTCGCGAGGTGGGGCGACCATTAGCGATCGTTTTATTGTTAATGCTGATCATTGTTGCCTTAAAGACTAAAAGTTACTGGCGGCAAAAAATTATTCCTAAGCCTGTAATTTACATTGTCTTAGTTCAATGCATGATTTTCATTAAAATCCTAATTTATGGGGATGTAGGCTTTGCTTTTTTAAGTGCGACTACGTTTGGTGGATTAGTTTGGTCGATTTTGTGGGGACCATCGCGATGGCTACAGGACGATCGCAATTTTCAGTTAGGTGTCTGGGCGATCGCGATGGTGGGCACGATATTTATTATTGCTAATGGCTATCAAGCATTAATCGACCCCTACGCGATTACCTTTGTGCATGGTTGGTTTTTAGGTACTACAGGTAACCCACACCATGCGGCTGTTTTGATTACTGCGACAATTCCTTCCTTCTTATTTCTCTACTTTCAGCGCGAACAAAGCCGATGGATGCGAGGTCTATGGATTGGACTTTTAGCCATGTCGATATTTGCATTGTTAATGACTGCCTCGCGAACTGGGGCAATCATGGCGGTGGTTTCAGTCTTAATGTTTTTCCGCTACCGAGGTGGGAACCTATTACAGCTCGCGCTATTTATCGGTGTGATCGCGGCAATTACTTTGCCATTCCTCAGTCCCAGCGATGCTGACACCACGGGCATTTTAACCAGTACAGTAGACAAATGGGATAACTTAGATAGCAATACGCGCGAAAATGTTTGGAATGGTTATTTGAACCTCTTCATTGAAAATCCCCTGTTTGGTGCTCCATTTCAAGGCGATCGCCTTCTGTTTGGTGAGAGCTCGTGGTTGGGGGTATTGGGAAGTTTGGGCTTAATTGGTGCAGTTCCCATGTTCATGTTTGGTTTGAGCAGTTTGCAAATGATATATAGGCTCGATCGATTGTGCAAAGCTAGACCAGAATACTACCTCCAATGTAGCGCCGTTATGGCTGGACTGTTGTCTTTACTTGTTGGCGGCATTTCGGAAGCCTATCTACTCGGTAATTTGACCTTTTCCATTCTGGCGGTGCTTTTATATCTTGTACTCGGTAATTATCTTTTAGAAGTTGCCCATCGAGATGATTATTTGGATTTTGTTAGTCATCAGTAGCTAGGCATCATGTCAGTTCCCCATAAGCTATGAAAATTTTGCATCTAGTTCCATCTATTGCGGCGGTGAGAGGAGGCACGAGTATTGCTGTCATGGAGATGGTTAAGGGCTTACGGGATATTGGTATAGATGCCGAAATTGTAACGACCAATGATAATGGTAAGACTTTGCTAGGTGTTCCGCTCCACCGATTGATTGAATATGAAGTCGAAGGCGAAAAAGTGCCTGTAAGATTCTTTCCCAGATTCTCGCCACCCATTCATGCTGTGCGCGAGTTTGCCTTCTCAGGCAGCTTGACAATTTGGTTGTGGCAACATCTCCGCGATTACGATCTCATTCACGTCCATGCAATTTTTTCCTATCCTGCAACCATTGCTATGACGATCGCACGTCAGCAAAATATTCCTTATGTTAATAGTCCCCATGGATTGCTATGTCAATGGTCATTGCAGCAAGGAGCGCAAAAAAAGCATATTTACCTGAACTTGCTCGAAAAAGCAAATTTATTTGGCGCTAAAGCGATTCATGTGACAGCAAGGCAAGAGCAGGTAGAAATAGAACTACTGGGTTGGGCTTTAAAAACTGTCGTTCTGCCACTGGGTTTGCAAATATCACCAGCGATCGCCGATGCAAGAGAGCAGCTACATCGAATGCTCGATATTCCCTCTCAAGTTCCGATCCTGCTTTTTTTGTCGCGAATCCATCCGAAAAAAGGGCTAGATTACCTGATTCCCGCGCTCAGTAAATTGCGCGATCGCCATTTTGCGTTTGTGCTGGCGGGTAGTGGCGATCCAGAATATGAGGCAGCATTGGAGCGACTGATCCAAGCTAATCATTTAGGCGATCGCACTTTTAAATTGGGTTTTGTTACGGGGATTAACAAAAATATTTGTCTGCAAGGATCAGACCTCTATGTCTTGACCTCCCATTCAGAAAATTTTGGGGTATCGGTTTTAGAAGCCCTTGCCGCAAGGACTCCCGTACTCATAACTAAGGGGGTAGCCCTCGCCGAGCTAGTCCGATCGCAACAATTAGGCTGGGTGGTGGATTTGGATATTGATGCGATCGCCGCCGCGATCGCCCAAAGTCTCGATCAACCTCAAGTTAATCAACAAATAGGCGATCGGGCTGCAAAATATATTGCCGAACATTACACTTGGAACAAAATTGCAGTTAATCTCCAACAGCTATACATATAGCTGCCGCTAGTCTTGTTATACCAATTCCCAAAATGGCGTTGCCATTTTGGGAATCTCAAAACCTTACTGGATTTGGTTTTTAATTCACGAAAGTGTGACAACACTTTCGTGAATTGGTATTAGGACAAAATTAAAACCCAAAATAGTGTTGCCGCGTGGAGCGCGGCAACACTATTTTTTATGTCCTGATACCGTTGAGGTAGCTTTCGCTGTGCTCAAGTGATTAATACAACGCCAAGAAGAGAAGGGCGGAGCTTTGCTTCGCCCTTCTCTTCTTGGCGTTGATCGGGATTTTTAAAATTTAAGGATCGACCCAGCGATCGTCGGATTTAATGAGAGCAATTAATTGTTCTACCCCTTCCGCTTCAGGTACGCGCTTGATCTCTTCCTTGCCACGATAAAGAGAAATGGTGCCTGGAGTTTTACCAACATAACCATAGTCGGCATCAGCCATTTCTCCTGGTCCATTGACAATGCAGCCCATCACCGCAATGTCTAAACCGACTAGGTGACTGGTGGCTTCGCGGACTTTATGTAGTACTTCTTCAAGATTAAATAGGGTACGACCGCAAGATGGACAGGCGACGTATTCCACCATTGTTTTGCGCAGCCCTAGGGATTGCAAAATGCTGTAACAGACGGGAATTTCTTTCTCTGGCGCTTCTGTGAGTGATACCCGAATAGTGTCGCCGATTCCTTGGGATAGTAACGTGGCGATGCCCGCCGTAGACTTGATCCGACCATATTCCCCATCACCCGCTTCCGTTACTCCTAAATGCAAGGGGTAATCCATACCCAATTGATCCATGCGTTTAGCCATCAATTGATAGGCGGCGATCATGACGGGGACGCGGGATGCCTTCATGGAGATAACGATATTTTTAAAATCCAGATCTTCACAAATGCGAATGAACTCGATCGCAGATTCGACCATACCCTGAGGCGTATCGCCATAGGTAAATAGCATCCGCTCGGCGAGAGAACCATGGTTTACGCCGATCCGCATTGCCTTACCCTGTTCCTTGAGAGACAGAACAAGCGGCTTGAGGGTGTCGCGGACTTTTTCGGCGATCTCGTCAAATTCTGATTGAGTATATTCGGTACGATTTGCCTTGGGTTTCTCAAATACGTATAGTCCTGGATTAATGCGGACTTTATGAATATGCTTGGCGACTTCGAGGGCAATTTTCATGCCGTTGTGGTGGACATCGGCGACCAGAGGCACATCAAGATAAGTCCGTTGGAGCTTTTGACGGATTTCTGAGAGGGCGGCGGCGTGAGCCATGCTGGGGACGGTGACGCGGACAATTTCGCAGCCAATTTCATGCAAGCGGCGAATTCCTGCTACCGAGCCATCTATATCGAGGGTGTCTTCATTAATCATCGATTGCACCACTACAGGTGCGCCTCCGCCGATGGTGATGTTTCCCACTTGGACGGGGCGAGTTTTGCGTCTGACGATTACACCAAGATTTTCACTGCCATCCACGATCGGTTCGGCCGTAGCTTTTTGTGTGCCGTTTTGTGTGCCGTTTTGTGTGCTTTTCGTATTCTCAGAAACAGTCGCCATAACACTTTTAGTTACTTTCTTTCATTAGTCTATCTGAAGTGGGGGACAGTAGCTTTATTTTGCGCTTTTAATTTTGCGCTTTTAATTTTGTTGTGGAAAATATTTTGAGCGCAACTCAAAACCCTAAAGATGGGTGGCGGCGCTTCGCGCCGCCACCCATCTTTAGGGTTTGTTGCTATAGAAGCGCACTTTTATAGCTGCCGCCAGTTTTGTGAGGACAAAATCAAAACCACAAAGAGAGTTGCCGCGCGGAGCGCGGCAACTCTCTTTGTGGTTTTATGTCCTGATACAGTTGGCGGCAGCTATAGAAGCGTAATTTTAAAGCTGCAAAGAAGCTACACAATAAATGCAAAATAAAAAAGTGCTGTATGAGTAAAATGTTAGCCATGAATTACTTTCCCGCCCATCGATACTTTGCTTACCTGACTTCCCCAGCGATCGCAGCAATGCCAAACAAGGAGAATGTGGTAATTGTTCAACCCATGGGAGCGATCGAACAGCATGGGGCACATTTGCCATTGATCGTTGATGCGGCGATAAGTATTGGGGTGTTAGCAAGGGCTTTAGAGCAGTTAGCTCCTGCGATTCCTGCCTATGCCTTGCCACCGTTGTATTACGGCAAGTCGAATGAGCATAGTACCTTTGCAGGAACGATTACGATGAGTACACCGACAATGTTGGCGGTATTGACGGATATTGCGGAGAGTATTTATCGAGCAGGATTTCGGAAACTGGCAATCATGAATTCCCACGGTGGACAGCCGCAGATTTTGGAAATAGTCGCGCGTGATCTCCATGAGAAATACCCCGATTTTCTGATTTTTCCCCTCTTTACTTGGCGGGTTCCTAATGCAGCGAAGGATTTATTAACAGCCAAGGAATTGGAGTTGGGAATTCATGGCGGCGATGCGGAAACGAGCCTAATGCTAGCCCTCTTGCCCGAACAGGTCGATATGGATCAAGCGATAACCGAATATCCCTGTGGCTTGCCCGAACATAGTATGTTGAGTATGGAAGGAGCAAATCCCTTTGCATGGGTGACGAGGGATTTGACTAGGAGCGGGGTTTTAGGTGATGCTAGGGCAGCAACTAGAGAAAAGGGAGAAAAGATTTTGGCTTCTTTAGTGAATGGGTGGACAACATTGATCGAAGATATCTATAAATTTGAACAGCCGAGGGCCTATGGCAATCATCTCCTCTAAATCAATTCAAGAGCCAAATCCTGAAGGCGATCGCTCTGCCGATGGGGTTGCCCCTCAAAATTCATCCGCATCAGCTTCTGAACAGGTTGCTAGTAAAAAATCCACGCCCCGATCATCTAAAAAATCAACTAAGAACGATCGCCAGTCGCCCGAAATGCAGCAGGCTCTTGATTTACTGCAAGCGGAGGCGACCCCAGAGGAGAAGTTAGCGGATCGATTGGCAAAGGATAATTTGGTTGAGGCGGCGCAAGTTGGCGCTGATATTAATATTCGTCCAAAAAACCTTCAGGATTATATCGGTCAAAAGGATTTAAAAGAATTATTAAATATTGCGATCGCGGCGGCAAAGTCGCGATCATCAGCTCTCGATCATTTGTTGTTATATGGTCCTCCCGGATTAGGTAAAACTTCCCTCGCCTTGATCGTCGCGCAGGAAATGGGCGTACAGTGCAAAATTACTTCTGCGCCTGCCCTTGAGCGTCCCCGTGATGTGGCTGGGCTGCTGGTATCTTTGCAACAGGGTGATATTCTCTTTATCGATGAAATTCATCGTTTACCGAGTGTGACCGAAGAGATTCTCTATCCTGCAATGGAAGACTATCGTCTTGATATTACGATTGGGAAAGGTCAGGGAGCAAGGATTCGCAGTGTGCAGTTAAATAAATTTACCCTGATCGGCGCTACGACCCGAATTGGCGCATTATCTTCGCCATTGCGCGATCGCTTTGGATTTGTGCAGCATTTCCGCTTTTATGAGCAGGATGAACTGACGCAGATCGTGTCGCGTAGCGCCAAGATTCTCGCGACCCCGATTGATGATGATGGGGCGATCGCGATCGCGGCAAGGTCGCGGGGTACGCCTCGGATTGCTAATCGCCTGCTAAAAAGAGTGCGAGACTATGCGGAGGTAAAGGCAAAGGGCGAACAAATTACAGGGGCGATCGCGGAATCGGCTCTAGAATTATTTAATGTCGATCCTAAAGGTTTGGACTGGATCGATCGCAAACTGCTAACGGTATTAATCGAGAATTTTCATGGAGGTCCCGCAGGTTTGGATACCTTGGCGGCGGCGACGGGAGAGGATGCCCATACGATTGAAGAAGTGTATGAGCCTTATTTATTGCAGATCGGCTATATCAATCGCACGCCTCGCGGTCGGGTTGCCACGGCGGCCGCATGGAAGCATTTAGGCTATCCCGTCCAAACGGCGATCGCGGGGTTGTTATAGCTACAGTCACTTGACTTAGAGCAAATCAAACCCCAAGAATTGACTGGCGGCGCGAAGCGCCGCCAGTCAATTCTTGGGGTTTATGTCCTAGTACAATTGGTGACAGCTATATAACTATGGTCAGTAATGTTAAGTCAGGACATCAAACCCAATAGAGAGTGGCGGCGCGAAGCGCCGCCACTCTCTATTGGGTTTGATGTCCTGACTTAAGTGACTATAGCTATAAACTCCGTGCTCGTTCAATGGCATGGGTGCGATCGCCAGACTTGGTAACCAAATAATTATTTATGGCTTTAGGTATAACATCGTGGCATCAGTGGTTAAAACCCAAACGGATAGCCATTTTTGAAGCTTGTTTAATAGGTTTAGTGGCTGGTTTAGCGGCGGTTTTGCTAAAACAGGGGATCGGCTGGCTGGGAGGGTGGCGCGTGCGGGTTGCCCATGAAGTATGGTTTGTACTGCCGCTAATTGGTTTAGTCGGCGGATTTCTATCGGGACTTTTAATCGATAAATTCGCGACAGAAGCCTCTGGCAGTGGCATTCCCCAAGTTAAGGCGGCGCTCAGTTATGTGCCGATCGCGCTCAATCTCCGAGTTGCGGTTGTCAAGATCGCCAGTACGATTTTAGCCTTGGGGTCGGGGTTAGCCCTCGGTCGTCAAGGTCCAACGGTACAGATTGGCGCAGCGATCGCAGGACAGGTAAGCCAATGGATTCCTACATCTCCCGAATATAAACGCCAATTGCTCGCCGCAGGAGCCGCCGCAGGGCTTGCCGCTGGATTTAACGCCCCGATCGCAGGGGTACTGTTTGTGATCGAGGAACTTCTGCACGATGTCTCTAGCCTGACGTTAGGAACCGCAATTCTTGCCTCCTTTATTGGTGGAGTCGTTTCGCTAGTCTTGTCTGGACAGGGGCTAAATACGGCAATTCCAGAAATCCATTTTTCTGCTCAAGAGATTCCGTTCCTCCTATTGTTGGGACTGCTGGTCGGTTGGTTTGCCGCCTTATTTAATCACAGTGTGATCGCCGTTACGAAATGGAATCGGCGGATTTTTAAAACGGGATTTGCGGGGAGAATCGCGATCGCTGGTTGTGTTTCTGGAATCGCCATCACCATGCTTCCCGATGAATTTCGAGACAGTACGGGTTTGCAGATGTTCCTCGCTATGGGGCAATCAGACTGGTCGGTTACAGTTGGAACCTTTGCCGCGAGATTTATTCTCACTTTAATTGCTTGTAGTGCGGAAACTGCGGGGGGATTATTTGTGCCTAGCTTGATCTTGGGGGCAGCACTCGGATCCTTAGTGGGAAATTTGGAACATTCTGCCCTAGGGATGGGAACTCTGGGAACCTATGCACTTTCGGGAATGGGAGCTTTTTTTGGAGCCGTGGCGAAAGTGCCAATCACCGCGTTTGTGATTGTTTTTGAAATCACAAGGGATTTTAATATTATTCTGCCCTTGATGATTACCAGTGTTGTTGCCTATCTTTGTGCTGAAAAGTATGCTCCTGGATCGTTGTACACCCACTTATTAGAACTTAAAGGCATTCATCTCCAGACCGAAATAGTTACCGATGGGCTGTGGGATGGATTAAGAGCGATGGATGTCATGCAGCGGCAGGTTGAGACCATAAGTAGTGAAATGCTAGTTACTGAGGTAATGCAGTCGTTTGCGCGATCGCGTCATCGAGGTTTTCCTGTCATGAGTGACGATCACGTAGTGGGCATTATCACCCAAATGGATTTGGTGAAGTTCCAAGAGCAAAATATTCTCTCTAAGAATATTTCTGAGAATATTGCTGAAAATATTAAAGTTGGTCAAATTATGACCAAAAATCCCATTACCGTTAGCCCTGAGGAGCGATTATCTCAAGTTCTTTATCTTCTTTCCTATTACAAACTTTCACGATTACCCGTCATCGATCGCTATAAACTCGTAGGAATTATCACGCGCAGCGATATTTTACGCGCTCAAGCCAAGCGTTTACGGGGAGTTAGTTCTCAAATCACCAAACAATCCTATTTAGTCTATCAACAGCGAGGGACTGCTACGGGGGCGGGACGATTACTCCTCCCTCTCAGCGATTTGCAAACGGCGGAATACTTAATTGCCATGGCGCTAGGGATCGCGGAAGAGCGCAATTATGAACTAGAATGCCTCCATGTTATCTCCATTGCTGCACACCTCGCTCCGTCAGAGACAACCGTTGATCTAAATCCTAGTTTGGAACTTTTTCGACGGGTGGCGATGGCAGCCCAGACTAGGCGAGTTTCCATTCATACTCAGGTGCGGGTAGCCCATGATATCGGTCAAACGATTTTAGAAGTTGCCCGCGATCGCAAAATCGATCTGCTATTAATTGGCTGGTATGGTATCTCTAAATCCTCAGAACGCATATTTGGACATACGGTGGATACGGCGCTAGAGCAGGCAGACTGTGATGTGATGTTCGTTAAATTTAGCGATCGCTTACAAAAGGCTAATCCATTTAATCAAGAGTTTCGCAAACCGCATATTTCCTTTAATCGTTGGCTCGTTCCCATTACGGGTGATTCCAATGGTGAAAATGTCATCAAACTCCTTCCAGATCTGATATCTATGTCTCCCTATCCAGAGGTATGCCTCTGCCAGATTTTTTCGCCAATGGATGAAAAGCAACAAGCAAGCCATTTAGAACAATATGCAGACTTACTATATAAATCTCTCCAGTTTAAAGTTGATACTGTTTCCGTCTGCGCTAAGTCCGTTACCGATGCAATTGTAGACCTAGCAAATCAGGAGCGAAGTGATGTCATTATTCTAGAGGCAAGTCATGAAGGCATTTTGCACCAGATCTTGCATGGTAACGTTTCCGAAGCGATCGCTCGTAATAAGAACATGTCCAATCGCACAATTATCATTTTCCGAAAGGCAATTTAAAATCTAAAAATTGGATATCGCTCTAGCTCAAAGTAGCTAAGTAACCCCCAGAAGAGAGTACCGCCTGCTACACGGGCGGTACTCTCTTCTGTTTTTGGTTGCTTATATTGTCAAATCTTGATTTGTCAGCTATATTAGATTTCAGGTTGAATAAACCTTCGGTGTCAAGCCGACCCCACTTGATAATAAACACTTGATAATAAACATTTAGACAACAGGAGGTGATGCCCATGCAATCAGATAGTAGTAACGGTAAACGTGTGGGTCTTCAGATTTCCGAGCTGTGTGCTGGGGCTGTTCTGTAGGTATTTAGTTAATTGGTTTTACTATTATCGTTAACTAGTAAATCTCAGATCCTTCCAGCAGTTGACTGTAATCTAAAGATCCTAAAGTATTCCGAAACAAAAAGACCTAGCCATTGGCTAGGTCTTTTTGCTAAGTAACGTCAGTTCGAGTTAAGCTGGCAAATTTTCAAAGCCCAAAAGTAAAAGCCTTGCGTAGCAAGGCTTTTACTTTTGGGCTTTGAGGAAGGGTTTGCATAGCAAACCCTTCCTCAAAGCCCGTTTCCAATTATTCTGAACTCATATTAAGTAACTGATATTCGTTCCACGTAACACCAGTTATAACTGTCGCCAATTGTACTAGGACATAAATACGAAGAATTGAGTGGCGGCGCGAAGCGCCGCCACTCAATTCTTGGGGGTTGATTTGTCCTAAGTCAAGTGACTGTAGCTATATTAGTTTATGCGCTGGTTAGGAATAAAATTACATCACCTTCTTGGACGATATATTCTTTTCCTTCACTGCGGAGCAGTCCTTTAGCACGGGCGGCACTCATGGAGCCGCAGTCCACAAGATCTTTAAAGGCAACAGTTTCGGCACGAATAAAGGCTTTCTCAAAATCAGAGTGAATTACCCCTGCGGCTTGAGGGGCTTTCATGCCTGCATGGATTGTCCATGCCCGCGCTTCTTTGGGACCAACTGTGAAGTAGGTACGCAGTCCTAAGAGATGATAAGTGGCACGAATTAAGGATTTTAATCCGCCCTCTTTGACTCCAAGGGATTCTAAGAAATCTTGACGCTCTTCGTCGGGTAGCTCTAGTAATTCGGATTCGACTTGGGCGGAAACGATAGTTACTTCGGCATTTTCAGCCGCTGCGATCGCTTTTACCTTCTCGACAAAAGCATTGCCCGTAGCGAGATCGTCTTCGGAGACATTGGCGGCATAAATTGTGGGTTTGAGGGTGAGTAGTTGCAATACCGAAATTGCTGCTTTTTCCTCATCATTCAGATTGGCGAGACGCGCGGGTTTGCCTGCATCAAGGGTCTCCCGTACTTTTTCGAGGGCTGCCAATTCGACCTTAGCATCGGCATCGGCACGGGCTGCTTTACGGGTGCGCTCGATCCTGCGATCGACCTGAGCCAAGTCGGATAGGGCGAGTTCGAGGGTAATGATTTCGATATCACGGGCGGGATCGATCGAAGCCTCAACATGGATGATGTCGTCATTCTCAAAACAACGGACAACATGGACGATCGCATCGCAGACGCGAATATTTCCTAGAAATTGATTGCCTAGTCCTTCTCCTTTGCTCGCCCCTCTGACCAGTCCTGCAATATCGACAAATTCGACTCTAGTAGGAATGATTTGTGCGGATTTACCGACTTCGGCGAGGGTAGTGAGGCGATCGTCAGGGACGGACACTGAGCCAACGTTGGGTTCGATCGTACAAAAGGGAAAGTTTGCTGCTTCGGCTTTGGCGTTGGCAACTAGGGCATTAAATAACGTAGACTTTCCCACATTGGGTAGTCCGACAATCCCAGCTTTGAGCATGATGGCTATCTAAACGAAAACTTTTTTGACATTGTGCTTATAAATTCTGTCATAAAAGGTCATAAAAGTCTCACTTGATGAGACTTTTCGCAAAATATCCCCAACTCTTTATTTATAGCTGCCGCCAGTTTTGTGAGGACAAAATCAAAACCCCAAAGAGAGTTGCCGCGCGGAGCGCGGCAACTCTCTTTGTTTTATGTCCTGATACAGTTGGCGGCAGCCATACAACTTATTTACAGCAGTTATCGATTAATCCAGTATGCCAGAGCCTCTTTAAGTTGTTGCTTGCGGATGGGTTTACTCAGATAATCATCCATACCTATGGCAAGACAGCGATCGCGATCTTCGGTGAAAGCATTGGCAGTCATGGCAATGATCAAAATCGGTTTAGGTGTCTGATTAATTGCCTCGATGCGCCGAATCGCTTCAGTGGTGTCATATCCATCTAATACGGGCATCTGACAATCCATTAAAATAATGTCATAGGACTTAGTTTGAATTAGCTGTAATACCTGTTCTCCATTTTCGGCTAAATCCGATGGAATACCTAACTGCGATAGATAGGCTAAGGTCACTTTTTGATTGGTGATATTATCTTCGGCTAATAGAATTCTTAAACTTCTTAACTTCTCCATGAGAATCGCTTCTTCTTGATTTTCTCTAGATGAAATGGAACTAGCCGTGATAGGAAGACTGGGATTAGGGATATTTAATCCCAAGGCTAAAAATAGGGCTTTTAAGAGTCGTTGCTTTTTAAATGGTTTGGTGACATACCCACAAAATCCCTGATCAAGTGCTATCTGCGTCTCACCCTGACGATTGGCCGTTAACAGGGCAATTATGGGTAAATTGATAAATTTTTCTTGGCTATGGATCTGACGGATCGCCTCAGTGCCATTGAAATTTGTTAATCGCCAGTCTATGAGAACCGCGTCAATATTTTGATTATTTTGATTTTGATTATTTTGATTGTGATTATTTTGATTGTGATTTTGCCCATGATCCAAATAGGCGATCGCTTCGGGGAGGCTGGAGGCTTCATGGATATTCGCGCCAAATTTAGTAAGGTAATAGCGAATAGTCTTACGGGCATATTGATTGGCATCAACTACCAAAATATGCCGATCGCTTAAGGATTGGCGATCATAAACCAAGGATGGCGATTCTTGGTTTGTCTGAAGCGTAAAAGGCAGTACAAACCAGAAGCAAGTACCGCGATCGTTGGCAACTGGGCTAGATATACCGATCTCTCCTTGCATTAGTTCCACCAACTGACGGCTGATCGCTAATCCTAAACCTGTTCCTCCAAAACGGCGATTGGTGGAAGTATCAACTTGAGAAAAGGGCTTAAATAGCTTGTCTTGATTGGATGGGTGGATGCCAATGCCTGTATCAATAACTGAAAAACGCAAATAGATTTGTGATGGGGAGGTTTGCTCTAGGGATTTTTTGTTTTCAAAATCGCGATCGCGTTCGATGCGCACAACGATTTCGCCTTCAGAGGTAAATTTAATGGCATTGCCAATTAAATTCATCATGATTTGGCGAAACCTGACGGTGTCAGCCATTAGGAGTCTTGGCAAATCCTCTTCAAAGGATGCATTAATTTCTAAACTTTGATTGTGGGCTTGCAAGCCAAACAGTTCGAGAATTTCTTCGATACATTGTTCTAGATTAAAAGGTAGGCTTTCTAATTGTAATTCTCCTTCTTCTAGCTTTGACAAGTCCAAAATGCGATTGATCAAACTGAGGAGCAGGTTGCCACTCAGTCGAATATTTTCTACAAAGTCCTGCTGCCGATCGTCCAGAGTAGTACTAAGCAATAGATCGGTCATCCCTAAAACCCCATTCATTGGAGTCCGAATTTCATGGCTCATATTTGCTAAAAAGATGCTTTTAGCCCGATTCGATTGCTCCGCAAACTGTCTAGCGGCTAGTAATTCTTGTTCTTTGCGCTTAAGTTCCGTAATATCTCGCCCAACATAGACAAAATCATGGTTTCTTTTGAGATTGTATTCCGACTGATAATTATGGATGGTGGAGCAGGAAAATGAGATGAGGATTTCCTCATGAGCCTCTGATAGACATAGTATTTCAATATTGGCAAAATAGCGATTGTTCGCTTGAGATTGGTCGTTGCTTAATTGATTATCTAGATAGTTTTGATGGATTAAATTGAGCTGATTGGGATCTTTAAATATTGCAGAAATTGAACAATTTACTAAGTCATTATAGTCATAACCAAACAGGTTAATTGCCGCAGGATTTACCGTTTTAATTTTTCCTTGATGATCGGTTACGATCAAGGCATCAGCCATGGCTGAGATGATTCTATCAATATATTCCTTGGAGTTTTGTAATGCATTAGCTAGAAGTTCAGATTCGTTCGCTCTCTGCATTAATTCCTGAGACATGATCATCATATCCGTACAATCTTCAATACAGATAATTATATTTTTGTCTTCTTCTTCTAACTCGTTGGTTCCAATAATATAGAAGTTGAAATATAGGGGCTTTTGAGGATCCGTAGAACGACAAACCCCCTTGATTTCAAAACTAGTAACTTGATTTAGCCAAATACTCTGAAAAGATTCTTCTAAACCGATGGTTTCTGGAAAGGCTTGGCGAATATCTTTGTTTAATAGGGACTCAAAAGGATATTCGGAAAATCTCTCGGCTCCGTAGGAGGTATCAGTAATTATCAACTGTCGATCGATCGTAATGAATGAGCGTTCTGAAGCAGTAAGAAGTTTTTTGAGAAGTTTTGACTGTTTCATAGCAGTGAATGATGGGAAAGAACATCAAATATTCTTTGGGATATTTTTACTTGGATTTATACTGATACTTAGGAGTCAAAATTGTATCTTTATTCTAGCATCAGAATCTGGTGGGCTAATTGATGGAATATTTCATCAACCCCTTCACCTGTTTTGGCTGATGTTTCATGGATAGATAAACTCAGGCTCATAAATTCTGTCGAGATAGATTTTAATAGGTTCTCTCTTTCATCCTTCTCAATTAAATCGATTTTGTTTAGCGCAATAATTGGACTTGACTTAGAATTAATTGATTGAAAAAGTTGTACGTGTTCTCTTAAACTTTGGATGCTTGATGGTCTGGTAACATCTCCTACAATGAGTGCGCTTTTCGCTCCTTGTAGATAGCTAGGCGCGATCGCCTTAAACCGAGTACTACCTTCAATATCCCAAATAATTAATTGTATTTGTTTTGATTCTGCTGTGGAATCATTGGCAGATTTAGCAATAGATACGAGTTTGCGTGATATCTTTACCCCCACAGTTGATAAATATTTGTCACTAAATTGACGATCTACAAATTGTCGAATTAGGCTAGTTTTACCAACCCCAAAATCGCCAATAAGACATATTTTTTGAGAAATAACTTTAGCAGGAGAATGCATTTAATTTGATGTAGACATTGGCTTTAACATAGGTTGAAACTCTACCCACCTTAAAATTTGGTCAGAGGACTGCTTCACAGATATATCCATTATTCCAGAAATATGTAATCGTTTCGCATTTACGCCTCTTTGTAATAGGGCTTCGCGCACCGTACGAGCGCGCTTCATCCCTAACTCATAGTTGATCAGGCGATCGCCAATACTATCACTTTTTGCGAAGATCTGGAGATCGTAGTCTGGGTATAGATCCAAAAAAGCTTGAACTTCTAATAGCTTTTCGCTGTCTGTGGGCTGTAGGGTGGTTATCTTAAATGGGAAGTAGATCTTTGTCGTTAGTTTGGGCATCAGCAGCGTGGCGGCATTGCTAACGGTGGTGACTCCTGCAATTTTTGTAAATGTTTGTGTGATTTTAGGGATGAGACGAGGGCGATCGATTTGACCAGTTATGGTTACTTGACCATCTTTAAACTCGCTTTGAATATTGATTCCTTGCGTATAGTTGAGTACCTTTGTGAGTCGTTGGACTTCATTGGCAACCAGTTCGGGATCGGGGGGGATATTGACTGTGTAGATATTATTGTCAATTTTGGTGATGGCTTTTTCGGTGGTTGTGGAAGTAGTTGCTACTTGGATTGCCCGATTGCGTAGGTATTGATTTGGCAATTTGCCCGATAAGCTGAGGCGATCGCCATTAACATTTACATTGAGGCGATAAACCGCTAGCTCAGGGGTAGCGGCTAGGGCTTCTAATATTTTGGCTTCGATTTGGCGATCGCGAATAGACTGGGATTGATACATGCCAATGGGTATAAAAATTAAAGCGGCGATCGCCAATCCCATCAATATCAATCCCTTCAAGGGTTTGTTGGGATCCTTAGGCTCCTCAACCGCCATCAAGGTTTTGAGAGCAATTGCAATCTCAGGATCGATAAGGCTAGTATCGCCATCAAATTCTTTAAAGCTTTCGCCATGGACTTGGACGACTTGACCGAATACATCGCGAATTTTGGTTACTAATTTGAGATCGGGTTCACCCTCAATAATTACCGCAAGATAGCAATATCCTGCCACCTCTAGCAGGATTTTGGAACCACTATAATTAATTGCATCGAGTTCCGTTGTCCTTTCCGAGCGCGATATACATTCACTGGCAAAGCTACGGATAGCAGTCAACATCCCCGCGAGCATGTCGGCATCGATGGGATTGGCGTGGGAATAGAGATCGCTCTGTTGAATGTCAATTATGACTAACCCCGATAGATTATGGATGAGAAATATCGCTTGGACTTCAAAGGGAACGGATTCTTTTAAAATTAGCTCTGCTTCTGAAACACCACGGATTTTCGCCCGCATTTTTCGCTGTAGCCCCTCTAAGCTAAAGGTTTGTTCGACTTTCTCATTAATAGACCTAATGGCTTCCGCAAAATATTTAGCGATGGTATTGCCAATCACAGGATAAAGCGCATCCACCATTGCGTCGCGCTCTAGGTCGATCTGGCGCTTAATTGCCGAACCCATTTCTGGGGCAAGGGAATCAACGATCTCATCGCGATCGATGCGAATTTGTTCGCGAATCGCTGCGCCAACTTCTGGTCCAAGCGCCTTAGCGATTTGTTCGGGGCTATTACGAATTTGCTCGCTAATCGCATTGGGTAGTAGATCGGCGATCGCATGACTCATTGATAATCGATCCAGTTGCGATCGCTCAAAAATCACCTCAGCAATAATGGGGGTGATTGCTTGACACATTTCCTCTCTAGATTCACTCGTTTTTAGACTGAGCAACTCAGCAATAATTGGCAATAACAACTGGACTAGCTCTTGTGGTTCATAAATTCGATTTTCTAACTGAGCGACTCTTTCTCTGACATTAGCGATTTCGGTGGGAATGTTATCTTGTTCATTACCAATTTCTAAAAGTTTGGAACCAAAATTACTGAGATCGAGGGATGCGTGTTGAACTAAGTTCTCTAGATCTTTAATTTTATTCATCAATTCAGGACTGTTGACCTGACTTTCCACAATCCCCAGTTTTTGCTCGACAGAAATCTTAAAGCTGCGTAGGTCTTCGATCTCTGGAACAACTAAAATATCTTGTAAAAGATGTAAAGCCGCTGCATCATCGGATGGACTCCCAAAATATATATTTGAGGTATTTGAGGTATTTGAGATATTTGGGGATTGATTAATTGGAGATTGGTTATTTGTTAGCCCAGTTTGAGGAGATTTTCGATCTATTTCTCGCTCGATTTCTTGAGATAGTTGAGAAGAACTATGGGAGGGTTGGTCAAGACCTAAAAGTAGACTTTGAATTAGGTGTACTGTCTCTTCCTCTTCTTTGCGGACAGGGTTTGAGAATTCTACTGGTTCATGGTTTACAGATTCTAACTCCAAAATATCTGCTGCTAACGCCTGTTCTTCCATTTGACGCTCCTCTTCACTATGTACAGATCCATTTGTCAGAGGAGGCTCTCGCAAAAATGGTAGTTCGTCGAGGAGGCTGGGAAAAGAATAGGTCACAGGCGATCGCCTTAATTCTGAAATCTCTTCATCTTGGACTTTGATACTGGCGCTCTCATGAGACTTAATCGATCGATTGGCAGCATTATTGGATTTATTAATTGATACTTTAGAAGTCCTTTCATTGTTGCTACTAGTTGGCAATTCTGCCGTATAGAGCCCTTTATCTAGCCCCTTATCTAGCCCTTGATCTAAGGGAGGCAAATTAGCTCTTTGGGGTTGAGCTGGAATATTTTTAGCGTGGTCAGACTCAATGATATTTAGGTCAGAGAGTAGGAGTAAAAACTTCTCAACTTCGCTGAGAGCATTATTGCTGGGGTTACTCTTCCGCTCTGACATACTGTTTAAATGGTGGCTTTTTCTAACTATAGCGCTTTGCTATAGCAATGCAAGTTTTGCTTAGGAGCCAAAGCCCCAAAGATGAATGGCGGTGCAAAGCACCGCCATTCATCTTTGGGGTTTACTTTGTGCCATCCTGACTATGGGTGCAATTTCAAGGCTGCCGCCAGTCTTGTTAGGAAAAAAGCCCCCCCCAAAGAGGGTTGCCGCGCTCCGCGCGGCAACCCTCTTTGGGGGGTTATACCAAAGCACAAAATGGCTACGCCATTTTGTGTTTTGAAAACCCTTACTGGATTTGGTTTTTAATTCACAAAAGTGTTGTCACACTTTCGTGAATTGGTATTATATAAGTAGAAAAAACAAACCCAGAAGGGCATACCG
>NZ_SELU01000055.1:0-39033 GCF_006861605.1 Pseudanabaena sp. UWO310
CGATGATCTGACGTGCGGTGGCTGGTATTGCTTGTTCTATCAGGTCGGCGTTACCTTTGATAAAGTTAAAGGATTTCTGGAATTGCCGACGATAGCTCCGTTCTGATATTTGACTATATCGACTCAGATTCGTAAAGTTTACTTTCCCACACAATACCAATATTGTCGAAAACAACGTTATCAAAAACTTTTGTTGGGGTTTACTCAGTAGACTGGGTATTATGAAATTAATGCTATTCATTTGGTGCTGGTGTTCAATATCTGCACCTTATACGATGAATAGCTTTTTTTCTCTATTTTCTAAAAATGTCCGAAGTATTGAATTAAATATCAGCATGAAAACCTGTGACACAAGCACAGCTTGCGCCACGGTTTTTTAACTAAGCCAAGCCGCTTAACATTATTCAAAATGATTTGAGGGTTTTCTCTGTATGAGGCGCGGAAAACCCTAAAATCGTTTTTAATAGAACTCTATGGCACAAACTGCTCCTGTAAGTTAAGTATGGAATCTAGTTCGGAAATTAAGACAAAACGCCGCGTGTTTATCAGTACGGGGGAAGTATCGGGCGACTGGCATGGGGCAATTTTGATTAAAGCCTTGCGCGAACGGGCTGCCCTCAGAGGCATGGAGTTGGAAATTGTCGGACTTGGTGGCGATCGCATGGCTGCGACGGGTGTAAAGATATTAGGCAATACGGTTGGTATTGGCTCGATCGGCGCAGTTGAGGCGCTACCCTATATTTTGCCCACGCTACAGGTGCAACGGGATGCTAAAAAATGGCTCAAAACCTCTCCTCCCGATGTAGCCGTATTAATCGATTACATGATGCCCAATCAGGGAATTGGCTACTATGCTAAACGCACATTGAAGATTCCTGTGATCTATTACATTGCCCCTCAAGAATGGGTATGGTCTTTTGATGACAAAAATACTAAAGCGATCGCGGCTTTTACCGATAAATTATTAGCCATTTTTCCCCAAGAGGCTATTTACTACGAGAAACAGGGAACAAATGTGCAGTGGGTGGGGCATCCCTTTGTCGATCTCATGGCACTGGTGCCCGATCGCGTTGCGGCTCGTCAGCATTTGGGCATCGCCGATGATGATTTAGTCGTGACGCTCCTCCCCGCATCCCGCACCCAAGAACTGCGATCGGTAATGCCGATTATTCTTGAAGCGGCAAAAATCATCCAAACCAAATTACCCCATGTCAAATTTTGGTTGCCTCTATCCCTAGAACGCTATCGCCTCGATGTGGAAAAGCTCCTCAAGAAATACGACCTTCAGGCTACGATTATTTCGGATCAATCGCAAATTGCCATCAGTGCCTCAGATTTAGTATTGAGTAAATCTGGTACGGTAAATCTGGAAACAGCATTGCTGAATGTGCCGCAAGTAATTCTCTATCGGGTCAGTGCGATTACCGCTTGGATCGCTCGCTATATTGTGAAATTACAGTTACCATTTATTTCCCCTGTCAATTTGGTAAACATGGAATCGGTAGTTCCTGAGTTCGTTCAGAATGATGCGATTCCCTCGGCGATCGCTGAAGCCGGTCTAGAACTATTAGTAAATTCTCAATCAAGGCAAACCATGCTGGATGGATATGCCAGAGTGAGAGAAAGTCTAGGAGAAAAGGGAGCGATTAACCGAGTAGCGGATTCAATTCTTGATTATCTATAGCAACATAATACCAAAGCGCAAAAGTAAAAGCCTTGCTACGCAAGGCTTTTACTTTTGGGGCTTTGAGAAAGGGTTTGCTACGCAAACCCTTTCTCAAAGCCCGTTTCAAATTATCCCGAATTCACATTAAACAATGCCCCGTTTTACCGAGACAACCAAGCGATCGCCTCTTTAATCCATGCCTCAATATCCTGAGTTTTCGCCAGAACTGGTAACCCCACGATCGCATTGAGGGCATTGCTAATTTCCGTAGGCGTATAACCGAGAGCTAGTAACGTCATTTCTAATTCTTCTTGTAGCGCCACACTTAAGATGCTACCTAGCGATCGCGTAGTGCCAACCTGAGCCAATCGCCCATCGGCAAGCTTTGTTTTTAGTTCTAAAGCAAGCCTCTCAGCAGTTTTAGTCCCCACCCCGGGAGTTAAGCTCAAAACTCGCGTATTGCCCGAAATGATCGCCTTAACCAGATCTTGAATTCCGAGACTATTTAATAAAGCCAAACCAACTTGAGTGCCAATCCCTGAAACACTAATTAATTGGCGAAACAATTCGCGTTCAGCGAGAGTCGGAAATCCAAACAAGACCATTTGATCTTCACGGACAATCAAATGGGTAAATACCTGTGTCTCTTCGCCCACAGGTGGCAACCTACCCGCAGCACTAGCCGTAATCTGCATATCGTAGCCCACCCCTTGCACATCAAGGGTAAGCCAATAGGAAGGCGTATTTTTTCGAGAACTCTCTGCGGCTTTACAAGCTGCGATCGCACCACGGAGAAACCCAATCATCGGCGTGGCAATGGTGGGAACTGGGGCAGTTGCACGGCTGCTAGGGAAGTCACAGCTTTACGGCTAGAATTGGCGATCGCGAGCTGTTCAGAATCCTGCATTTCTGGATTCACAAGATTATTGGGATTGCCATACAAAGCTTGAATAAACCTTGGCGTTGCCACAGTAGAAACGACCGAGGTATTAGTCAAGGCAGAGGACGAAGCAAGCGATGCGTCACCAATATTATTTCGATCTAGTCCAGATTGTGAAGCAGTTTGAGACTCGACCCGCCAACTAGCCGTCCTTGTCTCTTTAGGCTCTGAGACTTGAACAGCGTGTAATGCAGGCAAATTCGGAGCAATAGGCGATCCCTGAGAGGCTTTGTGAGGTCTAACAATTAGGGGGGAAATGGGCTGACTCTTGGGAGGCAGGGATGATAATGACGAAGATCGATCAATGGTTTCCGACTCGACTACCGAGTCAATTTCTTGAGAGGCATCTAGCGCAATTGGCTGAGGCGCGGGTACGATTTTGACGACATTTTGTAATGCCGAATCACCGATCGCTTCAACTGGAGAAATTTTTTCATCAGCAAGCTTGGCAACCGACCAAGACTCAAGGGCAGAGAGTGCCATGTCGTTAGGAGCAGGTGTCGAGGTGTCGAGGCAGCGTTCGAGAGCCGCTTTTAGTTGTGAAGTATGGTGTTGTTGGCGCTTGAGGCGATCGCGCAGCTCGTCGCAATTTATGTGGGCATCCTGTAGCTCGCGTTCGAGTTGGTCAATCCGCGATTGAAGGGTTTGGGTCAGGGTTTCTTGCCTTTGGATCACTAACTGCGACAGTTGCAACTGCTCTTGCGCCTGCCGAAGCAAAACCTGCGCTTGCTGACTGCGCTCATTGCAAAACTGGAGCTCCTGCTCTAAAACCTGTCTTGGCAAAGCATTAAACAGAGTGGTTGGCTCACCCAGTACATTGGAAGATACGCTTTGAAGCGGGGTTTGCGGTTCTGGAATCGATGGATTAATGCTCGCCTGTGATGATGAATCGCCAAATCCTGCCTGACTCATGACTTACCCTTCACACCAAGAATTTTATCTAATATCAAATTTTATCTCAAAAATTTGTTTTTTGTATCATTAATTTTCATAACAGGAGGAAACATCATGACAATTACGACAATTACGACAATAAAAAAGACAAATTATGTATTTAATACGTATTAAGTAGCTAATAAGTGGCTAAGCATAAGTAAACTTAAAACCTAGAAGAGCGTACCGCCCGCTACGCGGGCGGTACGCTCTCTGGTTTTAGTTTTTAATTAGGCTTAATTGCTTATTGCCATCATGTTTTCATTCCTATGATTTTGGGAATATATAGCTGCCACCAGTCTTGTTAGAACAAAATTAAATCCTAAAGAGGGTTGCCGCGCAGAGCGCGGCAACCCTCTTTGGGGTTTTATGTCCTGATACAGTTGGCGGTAGCTATAGACATGAAAATAGGCATGGAAATAGGCATGATAAAGTCAATAATTGTTAGTGCAGAGCGAAGCCCAACAACCCCAATTATTGACGGGAACCACTGCTAACCATTCACCCCAATTTGAGGGCAAATCGTGAAGATTAGTAAAGCAATCATTGCCTATAAGTCAGGTAGTCAAATTGGCAAAGCATGGGCCGAACGATGTAGTAAAGAGTTAGAGGAACTTGGAGTCAAGGTATTAATTGGACCTACAGGAGCCAGTGATAATCCCTATCCTGTATTCCTCGAATCCATGCACCAAGAAATCGATCTTGCTGTTGTCCTTGGAGGAGATGGCGCAACTTTGGGGGCTGCGCGATATTTGGCGAGTCTGGGAGTCCCAATTCTGGCTATTAATGTCGGTGGACATTTAGGCTTTCTCACCCATTCCATTGAGGAATGCGAAAATACTGGTGAAATTTGGCGGCGATTGCTGTCCGATCTCTTTGCGATCGAGCGAAGGATGATGCTACAGGCAAGGGTGATTACAGTAGATGAGGGCTTAGGCGGAAAATTTGGTCAGCCTTGCGGACCTTTCTTATGCCTCAATGAGATGTGCGTGAAACCTGCTTCTCTCGATCGCATGGTTACGGCATCCCTAGAATTGGAAATTGCTGGCGAAGTGGTCGATCAATACCATGGTGATGGACTAATTGTCGCTACTCCCACGGGTTCGACTTCCTATACAGTGGCGGCAAATGGTCCCATTGTGCATCCAGGAATGCACGCGATCGCTATTACACCGATCTGTCCGTTGAGTTTATCGAGCAGGGCGATCGTAATTCCACCGAAACTAACGGTGAGTATTTGGCCGCTTTCGACCGATGACTTTAGTTTAAAACTATGGACTGATGGAGTTATCGCCACATCCATTTTTCCTGGACAGAGAGTTGACATCCAGATGTCGGAGCATCAGGCTCAATTTGTCGTCTTGCGCGAAGAATATTCCTACTATCAGGCTTTACGCCAAAAGCTTCTATGGACGGGGGCAAGGGTTCGCTACTCTAATCCCTATCGATCGCAATAAACAATAAAGCCTTGCAATGAAATTTGTCCGTATTAGTCGATATGTCGATATTAATTTTTAATGAAGTCGATTTATGAATGAACATCATGCAATTATCGAGCATATTAGTATTTTGTTGGCTGAGACTACAGATAGAGAATCAGTTATCAAATTTCTGAGGTTAGATGGTTATTCAAAACTTAAATCAATTGAAATTTTTAGAATTGCTTTAGATATCCCATTTTATGATGCGTACGACATCATTTGCAATAGTCAAACATGGAGTGATGTAAAAGAGTTTGATGAGAAGCTTATAAATTCATTCTGTGATTTGCTGGAAGAGATGGCTATGGAAAAAATCAAAGAAACTTAGAAAAATCGAAACCCAAAGCACCAATTTCACTAGGATATATACCTTATAACAACTAGTTTTTATGCCTTAATTCCAGTGATTAAATGCATCTGTCCCTACTTAGAAGAAAAAGGCGACGCTTCGCATCGCCTTTTTCTTCTTCGGTTAAGCTCAACAATAGCAATAACTAGTCACGAAATGCGATTCGACCAGTTTTAGGTAAGCTAAACGCGAGAAAGAAAAATAGATATAAGACATACACAATCCCCCCCACTGCGCCGATAAATGCCAAATTCTCAACAGGCACACCATTGTGAAATAAATTACTAAAGCTTAGGGGAGGTTCAAACCAGATTGGACAAATATCACCAATTTGCTCGATCTTCACAAAGGCACAGTTAGAAAACAATAGGCGAAACACAGCACTCAGTAAGCAATAAATAGTGGTTGCCCAACGCCATCCTAAATAAATAGATTTGAGACCGTTACGGGAAGCTGCAATATCTTCGTTCAAATCTTGCCAAAACCAAAGGGCAAGAACGATTAAAAGCGCTGCTACAATACCTGAGATAAAAGATATGCCTAAACTACCGATCGCTAAATAAATAGTAATCAGTACCAGACTTGCGACACGCCAGTATAAAAGCAGCGATCGCTTGATGGCTTCATTGCCACCTCGAAAAGCCCAGATCGACATACCAAAGGGAATCAGGGCAATAAATACCAGAGCTAAGCGATAGTCTAGCCATACAAGTTGACGAATAAGGGTTGCATCCATAAAGGCAAAAAATTCTGACCAGATCTTCCAACTTATGTTACTATACTAACTTGCAATAAATAATCTCAATCCAGAGCTTGGTTGAACCGCTCTTCTTTGAAAGAAGCGAATAAAGCATCGCTACAAAAAATTGCAACAAAAATAGCGAGACCTAAACTTGTTAGTTCAAATCTCGCATCAAATGGGCTTAACGAAACATCTATGTTGCTGTTTTTAGCTTCTCAAAGAAGCAACTTTTTTACATCGGCTAAATAGCTTATCTAGTCGCATTATCTGCTTGTGGCTAATTAGCCAAGACCCAAAATATAAGTGGCGGTGCTTCGCACCGCCACTTATATTTTGGGTCTTGGTTTGCCCTCACTATCTCTTATAGCTACCGCCAACTGTATCAGGACATAAAACCCCAAAGAGAGTTGCCGCGCGGAGCACGGCAACTCTCTTTGGGGTTTTGATTTTATCCTAACAAAACTGGCGGCAGCTATATAACAAAATTAAGAAATGGCTACGCCATTTCTTAATTTGAAAACCCTTACTAGGTTTAGTTTTTAATTAACGAAACTGTGACAACGCTTTTGTGAATTGGTATGACGTTGCCATAGCACGAAGAAGTTAATGTAAGTAGCTAGGCATAAGTAAACTTAAAACCTAGAAGAGCGTACTGCCCGCTACGCGGGCGGTACGCTCTCTGGTTTTGGTTTTTAATTATGGCTAGCTACTTAAAAGGAGCATTGGAGTAAATTGTGGCAAAATATGAATAGTTCACTACAAGCTTATATTTACAAGCTGACTGACAATGTCTGCAATTTCTATCAAAGTTCCCAAACAAAAACTCAAGAATCCTCCACTACAAGTCCATACCCTAGGCGATCGCGTATTGCGTCAACCTGCAAAACGTATTAGCAAAGTAAACGACGAAATTCGTCAGACTATTGTCGAGATGCTCCAAACAATGTACAGCAATGACGGTATCGGTCTTGCTGCACCACAGGTCGGAATTAACAAGCAATTGCTCGTCATCGATATCGAACTTAAAGACGAAAGCAAGCCTGCCCTCGTGATGATTAATCCCGAAATCAAGTCTTCGGGTGGTGATTTGATTACTGGCGAAGAGGGATGTCTGAGTATTCCTGAAGTATTTCTCGATGTTGTGCGCCCCGATCGCGTTGAAGTATCCTATCGTGATGAAGACGGTAGACCGAAGCATATGATTGCGGAGGGATTGCTTGCGAGGGTAATTCAGCATGAAATGGATCATCTTAATGGCGTTTTATTTGTCGATCGCGTCAAGAATCCGATCGCGCTAAACAAGGAATTAAGTGCCCATGGGTTTGCAACAAAGGATGTTCAAGCAATCAAATAAAAAACAAATAGAAAGAAGGTGGCAAAGCCACCTTTTTTCTATTTGTTTTTTAGCCTAGTTCTAAGTAGCTAGGTACAATTAAATAGAAAACCCCAATAGCTGTAGCGCACGCTGCGCGTGCGCTACAGCTATTGGGGTTTTAATTAAGCCCCGCCACTTATTTATATTGTTTTATATTGCTCCAATTATGCTGATCCAAAAATTATTAGATTGCCCAGAATTTATTGCGGGTGATTCGACGATATTGCGTGAATTATTGCATCCAGACAAACAGTATATTAACCTGCGCTATAGCCTTGCCCATGCAATTTTGCCTGTGGGTGAGACTTCGCAACCGCATTCTTTAACTACTTCTGAAGTCTATTACATTCTTAGTGGTAGAGGCGAGATGCATATTGATGATGATGTTCGCGAGATTGAATCTGGCGATGCTCTGTATATTCCTCCCAATGCGAAGCAGTTCCTGAAAAATATTGGGGATGAGCCCATAGTATTTATTTGTATTGTCGATCCCGCTTGGCGACAAGAGGATGAAACCATTTACGATTGAGTTACCAAATTTTCCAGTCATTCCAATTAAGATTGAAAATAGAAGTATCGGGAAAAGCGATCGGATTATTATTCTGGGTGAGTATTTGCTGCAATTTGGCAAGTTGGGGATTTACCCTCGGCAAATCTTCGATTATTTGATAGGGCAAAATTCCTTCTGAGAGAGCAAAAGAGGCGGTAGTTCCTGCGGCGGCTCCCACAGACCATTCGTAGGAATGAACGCGGTAGCCTGCGGCAACAATGTAGCTATAGGCGATATTTTTGCCCGATACGATCAGATTGTCGATTTTTTGAGGAATTAGCGATCGCAGAGGAATCTGTCCTGGAAAAGCAGCACCATGACCATTGCGAACACCCAATCGCTCGGTATTACCAGCCTTTTCAACGGGATATTCACTCAAACAAGGATGAAAATCCAGATAGTATTGGGCAATGCCGATCGCATCGGGATAAATCGTCGAACGTGTCCGCCGAGTAATGCGATCGGGATCGGTATTGTTTTTGATAACACTGGTCGCCTCCAATCCTGAGAGAGCTTTCCATAAATTGCGATAGTCTTCCTGTGAGAGCTGCTGGCGATAGATTTCATCTCTAAAATCAACTTGAGATACATCAATCTCAGACATGCTAAATCCGTCAGGATAGCCATAGGAAGGACGACCAATAATCCGCCGCGATTCCCTGATATATGGATACTTAGATAGACCATGCAAGGTTCCCATGGGTGAGTCCAGCCCAGTCAATAGGCGGTGATTAGGAAAAGGCTTTTTCCATGCATTCTTCTGTTGGGAGTCGGTAGTGCCCGCTACTAACCAGTAGTAGAAACCTAGTGCAATTTCTTCACCACTCTGGAGGGTTTCTTTGCGCAGTCCCCCCATCCATCCATTCGGGGCTAACTGTCCAGATTGCTGTAATTGCTCTCTAGAATAGATGAGATTATCTTTATCAGTGCCCGGACGATAATCGTTGCCCCATACCCAATTCTGCATAGAGATATCTCCTGCTTTCATTGAGGAAACGCCAAAGGCATTTTTTTTAGGATTATCCGTTTCCGCATTCCAGATGCGGCGATAGGTAAAGATAGAATCGAAGTTAGCAAGATTGGGCTTTGGATCGGAGCCGTAATAGGGCGCGTAGCGCTCGTAAAAACTAGGTTTCTCCTGTGGTTGGGCCTCTGGAGTTTGCTCCATCGCAAAGGTATAGGTAAACCCTTGGGTGCAGTAAGCATCATTTTCGGTGACGGGCGAGGAGGGATTGAGGGGCGATCGCGGATCGATACCCAAGCGGTAGGGGACATCGGCTAACGCGATGATTTCGCCTGTCTCCGTGGAGTCAATTACAAACCAATTGGTTGGTCGCTTTAATTGCTGTGACTGGGGCTTAGTTAAGGGAATAAACCGAATTACTTGTTTTTGCAATCTTGGCGAATTTTCGTAACGATAGGCCTCTTCAATAATTTGTGAAAGCGGTTCGGAATTTAGCGGCGGCGTATTAGGAGCGGGACTATGCTGAATGGCGATCGCACCGTCGATCTCTTTCCCATCGGTACTCATTTCCAGTTTTTTGACAACGGTATTGGGAAACCACTTCAGTTTGCCATTGCCCTTTTGCGCAGCCTCCTGCAACATTCCCATTAATATCTGCTGCGCCGTATTGGGAATAAAACAGGATACGCTCACCCAGCATTCACCCGCATTTAATTTTCCATAGTTCTGTTCAATCCGCTTGCGGAATTCTATATAGCCTTGGGGAAAGAACCAGAGATTGCGTTGTTTTTTAGCTTCATCTAGGGCGGAAGTGCCTTGGGAGGTGATTTGTCCGCCAATCCAGTCGGTAATCTCGGTGACGCAAACTGTACGACCAGCTAGCAGCGCTTCGTAGGCGGTTGCCGTACCCGCCAACCCACCACCCACCACCAAGATTTCGCATTCTTCGCTGCGTTCGGGATTGCTAGTCAGGGGCTTTTGGGCGATCGCGAGATCGTTGCTTGCGGTTCCTAAGCAGATGGTAAAAGAGATGGCGGCGATAGCAAACCGAACGGGAATATCAATAATGTTTTGAATATTTTGCAAATTTTGAATATTTGGCAATGAGTTTGGCATTAATTTACATTTCCATAACTAATTGCGCCAGTATATAGGTATATATAGAAAGAGAAAAGCGAAATGGCGATCGCGATCGTCCATAACCATCTTCGAGAATTTAACGATCTCTGGGCTAATTCCTTGGTCAGTAATTGTGCAATTACTTTACCAAGATAGCCTCCTACTAAAGAACCATAAATCGGCATTTGTATAAATTGCCTATACCAATTAGAAGGGGCATTTGTCCCTTGAGTACAATTCCACAAAGTGCCCAAAATCCCTGTAAAAATCAAAGACCCGCATAATACTCCTATACATAGCCATGGGGAATTACTGTGAAACTTAAAGGATCTATAAACGATGAAGTTAACTATTATAAGCAAACAAAATATGAGTAGTAACCCGATCAATAGATTGACAAAAATAGATAGAACAGCAAAACCAAACATAACTAATATGCCTTGTAAATAGCTAAGCATAATTAAAAACCAAAACCAGAGATCGTACCGCCCGCGTAGCGGGCGGTACGATCTTCTAGGTGTTAATTGTACTTATGTTTAGATATTTATTAAAAACTAAGATCGAGCTAAAAAATCTCAAAAATATCTCATAAAGCTGTCCTAAATCATTTACAGCAATTTTCGATCAAAAGAACCACAAGAGACTTTTTGTAAGGGTTGCTTCGCAACCCTTACAAAAAGTCTCTTGGCTTGGATTTGAGCGCGAAGCGCTGCATGAAAGAAATAGGGCTTCGACTTCGCTCAACCATCGGTATACCGATGGTTGAGCGAAGTCGAAGCCTCTCACAACTCATTTAGAATTGCTATAAGTACCTCAGCGTAATTAAAATCTAGAGCTAAAACCTGCGGCGCACGCTGCACGTACGCCGCAGGTTTTAGGGTTTTATATTTAATTATGTCCACTTACTTAAAGACTTTTGGTTATAACTTATTTAGGATTTCTATAGGTCAATTATTTTTAAGCGATCATCTACTAATTTAAAGATAAATTTAAAGATAAATTTAAAGATAAAATAATTCCAGCTAATTTCACCAAAGTTTTTTAGCTATTAACTCAACCAGACGAATTGAGAATTGATATAAAATATAACTTCTGGGACTAGCTAAGCGTAATTAAATGCCAAAACCCAAAGCCCTTAACCCATGAGCAGTATACGCCAAAGGTTTTAGCTTTGTTTGTTTAAAGATGCCCAGTTACTTGCCTATTTCTTTTTAGAATTATCTGCGAAATTTATCTCCAAAATTCAACTTTTTTATCATCTTAAATTTTGATAAGAAACATTTTTTATTGCAAATTTTATGATTTATACCTTGACGACTGGCTATAACTTACAACTAGTTACAATTTCGATCCTAGTTGCAATATTAGCGTCCTATACAGCGCTCGATTTGTCTGAGCGAGTGAATGCAGCTCAAGGGCAAGCACAAATCGGTTGGTTGATTTGCGGTGCTGCCACCATGGGGATTGGGATTTGGTCTATGCACTTTATCGGGATGTTGGCTTTGCGCCTACCGATCGCAATTCACTACAATTTCTGGATGGTTTTAGCTTCTATTTTGCCAGCGGTGATGGCTTCTGGATTGGCTCTTTTTGTGATGAGTCGTCCCTTCGCTTGGCTTCCCCTATTAGGAGGAAGTTTTTTAATGGGAAGTGGTATTGCTTCAATGCATTATCTGGGAATGGCAGCAATGCATATTCCTGCTTCCATTACCTATGATTTACAAGTTGCGACCTTTTCCGTTGCAATTGCGATCGCTATTTCCTTCATTGCTTTATTGATCGTTTTTCGGCTCAGGGAAGATCGCTCCCTAAACCATTTTCGCCACAAGATTTTAAGTGCGATCGTCATGGGTGCAGCAATTCCGACGATGCATTACACGGGGTTAGCGGCGGCTTCTTTTACTTCAAGGACGGATATGGAGCGATCGATGCTAGTTAACTCTGAAAATTCAGCCTTGCTGGCTGCCACTGTGAGCATTGGCACTCTGATCGTTTTGGGAGGAGCCCTATTGACATCCTTTTTCGACCGTCGTCTCCTCGCATCACAGGAAAGCGAACGCCAAACACAGGCTCAAGCCCAGCAACTACGCGAATCCGAGGCTCATCTCAGACAACAGACTCAAGAATTGCAAGCAACAATGCAAGTTTTGAACCAGACTCAAGCCCAATTGGTGCAGAGTGAGAAGATGTCTGTCTTGGGTCAATTAGTGGCAGGTATCGCCCATGAAATTAATAATCCCGTTAACTTTATCCACGGTAATCTTCCCCACGTTCAGAATTATGCTCGTGACTTACTCAGGTTGCTCGCCCTATATCAGCAGCAATATCCCGACTCGAGTACAGAAATCCAATCCTTAGCCGCTGAAATCGATCTAGATTTTTTACAAAAGGATCTGATCAAAACGATCGACTCGATGAAGGTGGGAACCGATCGCATTCGCCAGATCGTGCTGTCATTGCGGAACTTCTCTCGAATTGATGAATCGGATTGTAAGGCGGCCGATATTCATGAGGGGCTAGATAATACGATTATGATTTTACAGCATCGCCTTAAGGCTAAAAAAGACCGTCCTGAAATCGCCATAATCAGGGAATACGATTACAACTTGCCCCTAGTTGAGTGTTATCCAGGACAGCTCAATCAAGTGTTTATGAATATTTTAACCAATGCGATCGATGCCTTAGAAGAACAGCATCATAAGCAATCTAATCACCCGACCAAGGGAGACAGCGATCGCCAAGGTCAAATTACAATTCGGACATCGACTATCGATTCGCGTTGGGTGCAAATCGATATTGCCGATAATGGTTCGGGCATTCCCGAAGCAATTCAACCGAAGATTTTCGATCCCTTTTTTACAACTAAACCCGCAGGCAAAGGAACGGGGATGGGGATGTCTATTAGCTATCAGATCGTGAAAGCCAAGCATCACGGGGAAATAACTTGTATGTCTACCCCCGACTTAGGCACGGAATTTGCGATTAAAATCCCTATTTGTGGCGATCGCTAGCTTGAGTTTGTGTCCTGTGTTAAATCCTGACTAGATATTTTGCTCTTATGACGTTCTTATTGCGTTCTTATGACGTTCTCATTGCGTTCTTATTACGTTCTAAGATATTCGGTAGAGCATAATTTAATTGAAATCCTGTGGAAAAAGAACAGATCCGATCGCTAGAGATTGCCAATCATCCCGTAGCAGGGGTAGATGAGGTGGGGCGGGGAGCCTTGTTTGGGGAAGTAGTGGCGGCGGCGGTAATTTTACCGATCACCCAATTAGCGAATTTAGAAAATCTCGGTGTGACTGACAGCAAAAAATTGTCACCACAAAAGCGCGAAAAACTGGATCTGCTGATTCGCGAAGTTGCGATCGCCTGTACCATTGGCACTGCGTCCGTGGTCGAAATTGATCGCATGAATATTCTGGGGGCAAGTTTGCTAGCCATGGAAAGGGCGATCGCTCAGTTACAACCACAACCCGATCACTGCTTGATCGATGGCAATCAACTTTTACGCTTTAAATTGATTCCACCCCTTGCTCAAACTACTGTAATTAAAGGTGATTCTCTATCCATATCGATTGCGGCAGCGAGCATCGTCGCCAAGGTATGGCGCGATCGCAAAATGATTGAACTTGCCGATAGCTATCCAGATTATGATCTGGCGACCAATAAGGGCTATGGTACGGCTAAACATCGACAGGCGATCGCCAACCTTGGGTACAGCGATCTGCATCGAAAAACCTTTAAAATTAAAGAGATCGGTGAAAAAGACCAATTTGTTTGAGAAATTAAGACTATGCGTTTAATTCATACCTCTGATTGGCATTTGGGCAGGAAATTAAAAGGAGTAGATCGCACTCCTGAGATCGAATTTGCTCTAAACGAAATTCTGGACTATGCCCAAGCGTATGAAGTGGATGCGGTGATCATCTCAGGTGATATTTTTGATGTGCCGAATCCCACAACCGATGCTGAGCGAGTTGCCTATGAATTTTTCTATAAGCTCAATCGCTTGAGCATTCCTTCGGTAGCGATCGCAGGAAATCATGATTCCGCCAATCGGATCGATAGCCTCGCCCATTTGCTATCCCTCGCAGGGGTGAGAGCCTTAGGCAAACCGAGATTGGCAGAAGATGGGGGATTAGTAAACCTTGAAACCGCCAGTGGCAAACTATGCGTTGCAGCCATGCCCTTTGCCTCGGAAAGAAGATTATTAACATCCGATGATATATGGAATTTAGATGCTTTCCAGCAGAGGGCTGACTATAAGACTACGGTTACTTCTATTCTTCAAGATCTGGCAACAGGCTTTAAAAGCGATGCCGTTAATGTCATGATGGCGCATATGACCATTGAGGGAGCGAAGTTTGCAGGTTCAGAAGCCGCTTTCTATAGCGGAGATATTTACAGTCTTGCAGGACAATCTATTCCCTCAGAATCTCAGTATGTCGGCTTAGGGCATATTCATCGACCACAACAAATTCCCAATGCTGCGCCAACCTACTATGCAGGATCGGTAATTCAAGTAGACTTTGGCGAAGTTGGCGAAGAAAAAGGGTTTAATGTCATCGAAGTCGAAACAGGACGACCTGCCAAGGTGCAATTTCAGCCCCTTACTTGTCAAAAGCCTCTCAAAAAAGTGGAATGTCATATCGATCTTTTAGACGAGCAGCTAGAAATCCATCGCGACTATGGGGGCTATCTCAAATTTGCGATCGCCGTTGATACGCCGCCCATAGGACTGGCTGATCGGGTGCGGAAGGCATGTCCTCAAGCCGTAATGGTGGAACCCAAATTAATCGTGAATGAATTGGCGAAGTTACCAGATCCCCAAGACTACGATCGCTTCGATCCGATTGCCGAGTTTCAAAATTTTTATCGCGATCGGGAAAAGAACTTGTCACCTGATGTGATTGAAGCTTTCAAAAGTTTGTATATGGAATTTAGTGATAAGTAGCTAAGAGATCTTAAAGCCTGTAGTGCAAGCACAGCTTGCACTACAGGCTTTATCTCTGTTTTTTTACAGCGCTTTACACTCAAATCCAAACCATGAAATTTTTTACAAGTGTTGCAAAGCAACACTTGTAAAAAATTTCATGGAGTTCTTGGGTCTAGAAAACTTATACCAAATCACAAAATGGCTACGCCATTTTGTGATTTTAAAACCCTTGCTGGGTTTGGTTTTTAATTCCCAAAAGTGTAGTCACACTTTTGGGAATTGGTATTACTGGTTGGCTAAAAGTTGGCGTAATCGCAGAATTTCCTGTTCGGCAAGATCGGCTCTTTGCTTTTCGGCTTCAGCCCTTTGCCTTTCGGCTTCAGCCTTTTGCCTTTCAGCTTCAGCCCTTTGCTTTTCGGCTTCAACTTTTTGCTTTTCGGCTTCTAGCAATAATCGCTCTTCAGCAATTTTTTCCGATCCCCATAGCAGCAGGTGCTCGTCGGCACTCCACCAGCGCAGCCAATGGAAGGTTTGATCGAGTCTTGTGCCGTACCAAGTTCCTAGGTATAGGTCTAGGGATTCAAGGAAATAACGACCATTTTCATTCAGGGGTTGGAGCTCGTATTTACCCGAAGGGCTAAGTTTACGGATTTCTAAGCGTCCGTCTTCAGGATCGAAAATCACATAGATGGGAACTTGCAGTATTTGCTCGTAGAAGTACATCTTGCCGTAGGGATGGGTAGGTCGGGTGGAATATTCTCCCGTTTCCTCCTCAGAGAGAAACTCCATCACGATCGCAGGAACTACACCATCAATATGGGGACTATAGCTGCGACGAATCACATTTTTGCCCACAGGATTTACCTGCGGCACGTAAAACCAATCGGGGGCTTTGACGATGGTTCTTTGGTTGATTCTCACTACGAGAGCCATATTCGAGGCAACGATCGTCTCAGCAGCAATGTGCTGTGCGATTTCTAAGCTTTCATTGAGCGCAGCGGCAAGGAGTGGTTGAGCAATACTTTCCACAGGATCGTCAGGTAATACAAAATTGGCAGGTAACTTTTCCCAGACTATATCGGGTTTGGCTTTGGCTTTGGCGATCGCCTCTAGCACTTCAGGCTGGACTGAATGAGCTGTAGTCGGGATAGTGGGTGGCGGCGTTACACTTACTGGAGTCATTGGTAGTTTCGCTAAATGACTAATTAGTTATTATGATTATAAGTAGTTCCGCATTAACTGTGCGTTTTACCTATGCGTCCCATTGAATTAATTGTCGAAGGATTTACTAGTTTTCGTTCCCGTCAAGTTTTAGATTTTTCTAGCCTTGATTTATTTGCGATTACGGGGGCGACTGGAGCAGGAAAGACCTCTTTATTAGACGCGATTACTTTTGCTCTCTACGATAAGGTGGCGCAAAAGCCCAACTCCTCAAGGGAATTAGTTAGCCAAGGCGCAGCGCAGTTAAAAGTTGAATTTCGATTTCTGATGCGCCAGACCGAATATCGAGCTGTACGGACTTGGCGAAACCGTGGCAAAACTGATGTTAAGAATTTTCTATTAGAGCAGTTAATTAATGAAGAATGGGACAGATGTCCGACTCAAAAAATAGAAGAAATCCTTGGGATGGATTTTGAAACCTTTACCCGTGTGATTATTTTGCCTCAGGGACAGTTTGATGAGTTTCTCAAAGGTGAAGCTAACAAGCGGCGAGAGATCTTGCGACAGTTGGCAGGATTTCAGATTTTTGAGCAAATGCGGAAGGAGGCAAGCGATCGCACCAGCCGTTTTAAAGCTGAACGAGAAGGCTTAGAGAAAGTATTGGCAGGAATGCAAGCCCCCACGCTTGAAGAGGTACGGGAGCGTCAATCGGAATTAGAACAGTTGGAAATAGGCATTCCTGAATTGGACGCAAAGGTAAGCAATGGGCGCAAGTTATTAGAATCAGAACAAAGACTATTCGAGCAAATTCAACAATATTGCACTATTTCCAAGCATTTAGAGCAATTACAGCAAAATGCTAATACCATTAAAGTCCGAGAAGCTCAACTGCGGAATGCCCAATTAGCGAACTCGATTGTCGGAACTTGGACGCTATTTCAAACTGCGAATAAGCGAGCGGACATTACTCTCATTGAATTAACCACAGCAAATCAAAATCTATCCAAGGCAAAGTTAGATCTCGAACAGCAAAAGGAGAACTATGAACAGTTTCGCAATAATCACCTTGAGGCTCAAAAACAAATCGAAGCTCAAGAACGCAATCTCGCCCTAGCCGAGTCGCTTTACATTCAACAGCAGCAAGCCGAAGCCGAACTGGAGCGGGCTAAGCAAAATATGGCGGAGCGATCGCAGGTGCTTAAACAATCAAGGCAAGGTTTAACGCAAGCCGAACGAGAATTTCACGATACCGAGCGTCAATTACAAAAAATAGAAACAGAGATTAGCAATGGCGATCGCGATTCCCTCCGCCTCACTAGCCTCCGACAAATTGCTGAGCCTTTAGCTGAGTGGCAACTGCGCCAAGATAATTTGGGCAAACAACAGCAAAAGTTACAATTGTTGCAAGGGGAAAACCATAAACTGACCCAGCAATTGGAGAGAATACATCAAGCGATCGCTAATGCCGATCACGAGTTGCAAGCTGTTAGCGATCGCTTGTCAACTGCTGAAGCCTCAAACCTAGAAGCCTTACAAAGCAATCATATCAATGCTTTACGTGCTGAACTCCACGATGGCGACCAATGTCCCGTATGTAATAATCTCTTCAGGCTCGAAGATGTCATCGAACGCCATGAAATGGAACTAATTGACACGACTGCGGCGATCGCTCAGAAGGATCTCGCGGAAAGACAACTAGTAAAACTCAATGAAGATCGCGTCAAAGTTACGACGAGTTTAGAATCTTTGCACCAGCAGCAACGGGAGCAAGAACGGGAAATTACGGAATTAGAAGTGCAGATTCGGCAAGTCCAATCGCAGATTGACCATCTATTCCCAACCCCATGGCAAGCTGCCGATATTCTGCGTGAGCGCCAAGCACTCGAAAACAAAGAAACTACCTATCAAAAACTCATCACCGCACAAACAGAAATCGCGATCGCGCATCAAACTAATGAGAACAACCTGAAGGCACTTCGAGCAACCCAGCAATTAGCCCAGTCTGAATATAATAAAGCCGAACTAGAGCGATCGCTGAGACAGTCTCAATTACAGGAAATTCAACAACGCTTACAGGCACTCACGCATGGGCAGAGTTATACAGCGCTGCAACAGTTGGTTTTACAGTCAAAGCGAGAACTAAGCGATCGCTTACAAACTATCGAAACCTCCTACCAGCAGGCGCGGGAAAGCTTTGCCAAACGGGAAGAAACAGCGACTAAAGCCCAAGAAAATTACCATAGCGTCATCTCCGAGCGATCGCAGCATGAAATAACTTGGCAAACAGAATTAAAATCCATTAATTTGTCGGAGTCAGAATTTCTTGCCGCTCAAGCTACGCGATCGCAGATAGAAGCATGGCAAAAAGAGATCGACAACTATCAACGTCAACAGCAAGACTTAACAACGCGTGGGCAAATTTTGGCAGAGACGATCGGCGATCGACATACTGACGAACAGGCGATCGGCACACAAAGCAAAGCCCTGCAACAACTAGAACTTGAATTAAAAGAGGCGAGCGAACATCGTGCTTCACTCAAAGCATGGCTCGAACAGGCTCAGCACAAACGTCAAGAATCCCAAGAATTGGAAACCCGTAAAATTTCTCTACAGGCTCAAGAGCAAACTTTCTACACGCTCGCCCAAGATCTCAAATCCGATAAATTCCAAGAATATATTCTCGATAGCCTCCAACAGGAACTTGCTAACCGTGCTTCGATCCTGTTACAACAGCTTTCGGATAATCGCTATATTCTCCAGATCGAAAGCGGTGATTATTGGGTATCTGACAACTGGAATGGTGGAGAAAAACGTCGCATTCGGACTCTTTCAGGGGGAGAAACCTTTGCAGCTTCTCTTGCGATGGCTCTCGCCCTATCCGAAAAACTATCCATGGGCATCGAACTGGGCAGCCTATTTTTAGATGAAGGTTTTGGCACTCTCGACAGTGAAACCCTCGAAAGCGTTACGCAAATTCTCGAATCCCTTCGCCAACAGGAACGCTTAATCGGTGTCATTACCCATATTCAATCCCTTGCCGATCGCTTGCCTACTCAGATCCACGTTCGCAAATCGCCCAATGGTTCCGAATTGGTAATGATCTAGCAATATCCCGATCGCCTGTTATACCAATTCCCAAAAGTGTGGCTACAATTTTGGGAATTGAAAACCAAACCCAGTAAGGGTTTTAAAATCACAAAATGGCTACGCCATTTTGTGATTTGGTATTATACGAAAACCTGTAAAGTTGCGCCCCGTAGGGGCGCAACTTTACAGGTTTTCGTAATTTATTTTGCGCAAGCACTCATATCACAAAAAAGAGGTGTCACAAAAGTGACACTTCTTTTTTTATGATTTTTTAGATAATGGTGTTGTCAGGTATAACCGCATTCTTAACGACTACGACTATGCCGTTACAAATGCAATAGCCAAGATCTTCACGATTGACATCTTGAACGCGATCTTTGTTGATGATTTGCACATTTTTACCAATACGCGCATTCTTATCAATGATCGCATGACGGATTACGGTATTTTCACCAATGCCCATAGGGACTCTATGGTTCTCAAGATCTGACTTCCGTTCATCTTCGGGCTGATAGAAATCACAACCCATTAATAGAGTATCTTCGATCGTACAATTAGCATCGATATGCATCCGAATGCCGACGACGGAGTTAGTGACGGTCGCTTGGTAAAGCATACAGCCTTCACCAATGATCGAATCTTTGACTTTGCAGTCATGGACTTTGCTAGGAGGCAAATAACGAGCGCGAGTGTAGATCGGCTTTTTGGTTTCGTAGAAATTAAAGCCCGTCGCAGGATGACGAGTCAATTCTAGATTCGCTTGATAGAAGGACTCGATGGTTCCAATATCTTCCCAATATCCCTTATAGAGATAAGCTTGAACGTTCAACTTATGAATGGCATCGGGAATGATTTCTTTACCAAAATCAGTATGCTCAGGATTTTCGCTGAGCAGTTTTAGCATGGCTTGCTTGTTAAAAACGTAGATGCCCATCGATGCTATGAAGGGATTAGCGATCGCCTCGGCCGCATCTAGTCCCAGCTTAGTTGTATCAACACGCATCCCATCTAGGGCTTCGCCTTTAGGCTTTTCTAGGAAGTTAATCACCTTACCATCGCTGTCGGTTTTTAACAGCCCAAATGCTGATGCTTTTTTCTGATCGACGGGTAATACTGATAGGGTGATGTCAGCACCAGTTTCACGGTGGTGTTGGACAAACTTCTCATAGTCCATGTTATATAAATGATCGCCCGATAAGATCAAATACTCACTGACATTCCAAGACTCTAGAAGCCATGCGTAGCGACGAACGGCATCGGCAGTACCTTGGAACCAGTCTGGGCTATCGGGTGTCTGTTGGGCGGCTAAAATCTCCACAAAGCCATCAGAATAGGAAGCGGGACGATAGGCTTGATTGACATGCCGATTAAGTGATGCCGAGTTAAACTGAGTCAGGATATAAATTTTTTCAATACCTGAGTTAATACAGTTACTTACGGGGATATCGATTAATCGATATTTACCTGCTACGGGGACTGCGGGTTTAGCGCGTGTCTTGGTGAGGGGATATAGTCGGCTTCCCTGTCCGCCGCCCAGAATGATAGCCAGTACGTTTTTCATAAATTATTCGGATTATCTTGGCTTTTTTATTTGCATATTTTTTCTGAATGCAAACATTGTCTATCTTTGCGGGGATCGTTGCAAGTAATGTAAGAACAGAAATTCGTAAAGTTATCGAAGTGTTGACGATCGCTCAAGCTTGGAGATAAATTTAGTGGCAGGGGAAACCGCTGGAACAAAATAACCAAGTTGCGAGTCTCCTAGGGCTAAGGTTAAAACTGTTTAATTTAGGGAAGTTTTATGGTGCTTGTGAGAAAAACTCTAGCTAACCCATGTTTTGCGTTACTAAGTACAATCGTGAGCGCGAGTACGATCGCGATCGCTACGATCTCCACACCGCAGCCCGCTAGGGCTGAACAACTAACTCTGGAAAATCTCGTCCAACAGGCTGCTTCTAAAGACCCCGCCACAGCACAGGAAGCGATCGCCAAATTACGCGATTTTAAGAACGTCGGTGTTGATGCATTTTGGAAGACTTACCAAAGCGAACTACCAAATAATCCCCAATTACGCGCAAGTTTAGATGCCATTTGCCAACAAAAAGACTGCGATGCCTCAAGGCTGTATTGGTATAAGGATTTAGAAACCGCTAAAGCTGCATCCAAGGAAACTGGTAAACCCATTTTGTCTTTGCGGTTGTTGGGCAATCTAAATGATGAGCTTAGTTGCGCGAACAGTCGTTTTTTTCGTACTGCACTTTATCCTAATGCGGCGGTATCCCAATTACTGCGCGATCGCTTCATTTTACATTGGCAATCTGAGCGCCCCGTTCCTAAGGTAACCATTGATTTTGGCGATGGGCGGAAATTAGAACAGACCCTCACAGGCAACAGCATTCACTATATTTTGGATAGCGAAGGTCGCCCGATTGATGCAGTTCCAGGACTATATAGCCCTCAAGTCTTTATCACAAATCTCAAGAGTGCGGAGTCGGTATTTCAATCATTGCGGGGGACTAACGGCGATCTCGACCTTCGCCGCGAAATTTTAACTAAGTACCATCGCGATCGCTATGCCAAACTCGCAGAAAATTGGCAAGCCGATCTCACAAGGTTACGGTTACCGTTACAGCCATTGCTGCCATTGACTGTTACCGATCCTAAGGCTAGTGCCATGCTAGCGAGTCGTTTGACAATAGGTAAAGCTATGGTTGAATTGCCGACTTTGAGTCGTACTAATGGCGAGCCTCTAGCTGAATTTACCACCACTTCACAATTCTCGAAACTAAGCGATGAAAATTGGGCGAGACTGGCAAGACTTTATCAAAACCGAGTCTACCTAGATCGAGGCAGCCTCAATATCATGCAGCGCAAATTATCGCCGACTGCCTCCATGCCAACGGTAGTAAGCAGTTTTGAACGCGCGATCGCTCAGGATACGGTTCGTAATGAATATGTATTTCACGCCCAGATCCATAACTGGTTTGCCAATGGCGAATTTATGGATAGCGATCCCGCCGTATTTGTAGCGCTCAATCGCCGAGTTTACGATCAGCTCTTCCTGACACCAGCTAGTGATCCTTGGTTGGGCTTGGTAAATGAAAATGTATATTCAGGAATTAGTAAAGTTAATTAGGTATAGCTGCCGCCAGTGTTGCCGCGCTCCGCGCGGCAACACTATTTTGTTTTTGTCCTAAGGGACTTGCAATTTAATGAAGTACCAAATATAAAACCAGAATCGGTGGCGCAGCTCCGCCGCGCCACCGATTCTGGTAAATCTGGATTGGTATCTTATTTTCTCGCAAGTCCCTAACAAGAATGGTGGCAGCTATATAAACCAGATCAAAAAGTGATAAATTAATGGGTGTGTTCGGGAACACATCCATTAGTTTTAGGGACTGTTTATGGCAAAACGAAACATTCGCGCCCGTATTGAGAAATTTAATCTCAGCCAGCCACGAGACCCCAAACTGCTCGAAGCAAAATATGCGGCCATGCGGTCAGAGACCGAGAATCCCTTTGTTTTCTTTCGGGCTACCTGTCATCTTTTTTATGAAGACTTACCCATTACATCTTGGTTCAAAAAAGCCCCACTAACTTGGATTTGCGGCGATCTGCATATTGAGAATTTTGGAAATTATAAAGCTAGTAATCGTCGCGTTTATTTTGATGTTAACGACTTCGATGAGGCGGTTTTAGCCCCATGCACTTGGGAAATTGCCCGATTGCTGACCAGTATTTTTGTGGCTACGGAAACCTTTGCTATCGGACAAGATCTTGCCGAAAAGCTCTGCCAGCAAATTATTGATTCCTATAGTCAAACTGTTGCTAAAGGTAAAGCCTATTGGATGGGAGATGATACAGCGCCTCAGGTTATCAAAGACATGCTGTCTCGCAAAACTGAGGTGAAGCGGAAGGAGTTACTTGAGGAGCGAACGGAACTGAGCAAGGACAAGCAGAAACGCTCGATTAAAATTGATAACAAAAAGGCTTTAGCAGTTTCTGACGAACAGAAGCAAAAAGTGCAAGGTTTCATGGAAACCTTTGCGGCTCAACAATCCAATCCGCAGTTTTTTAAATTATTGGATGTTGCCCAACGCATTGCGGGGAAGGGAAGTTTAGGGGTCGAGCGCTATGTTTTACTGGTGGAAGGCAAAGGATCGCCCGATGGGAATTATCTACTCGATCTGAAAAAATCTCTACCTTCTTCTCTCGCTCCCTATACCACCATTTGGGAACAACCAAAATGGGCAAATCAAGCCGATCGCATTGTCTCGATCCAAAGGCGATCGCAAGCCATCACCATCGCCTTTCTTAATACGATTGTTAATGGGACTGATTCCTTTGTATTGCGGGAACTTCAGTCTACCCTAAGTCCCACCGACCATTTAAAAATCACGAAATGGGATGATAATTTGGAGGAGTCCAAGGAATTGATGCGGGCTTTAGGTGAAGTGGTGGCTTGGTCGCATCTCCGCAGTAGCGGACAACAAGGATCGGCGATCGCCGATGAGTTAATTAATTTCGCCAGTAAATCAAAATGGAAAACGGAAATGATGGAATATGCGAAGACCTACAGCCAACAAGTCCATAAAGATTGGCAGGAATTTCGTCTATAGATTTTATATAAGTAGCTTGGCATAAGTAAACTTAAAACCTAGAAGAGCATACCGCCCGCCGCGCGGGCGGGTATGCTCTTCTGGGTTTTAAAAGCTATAGCTGTGGTGGCGCAAAGCGCCGCCACAGCTATAGCTTTTTGGGGATTAGCCACCAATATTTGCACTGATCTTTGACAGGTTGTCTTTTGACATCGATACAGGCAATAAAAAAGAATGAAATCTTTGTACCAAAGCTAAGAGTTTAGAAAAACTAAAGCTTGAGGCTAAATCTGTGAGGAGTTAAGGTTGACATGAAATCGATGAAGTTGCTGTATGTAGCACCTAGCTTTGCTGCGTCTCTTTTTAGTATGGTGGAAATTGCTGGTGCTGAGCTATCAGAGATGGTAGTCGAAATGCAAAATACAAACATCGCGACTGTGGGTGAATTGCGATCGCAGGTATCGCAAAGCTCTAGTTCGCTCATCCCCTACTTCAAGGTTGAGATCCCGGCCCAGAGTCAAATCCTCGCGCAAGAGTCCAATGAAAATGAAGTCGAAATACAAGTAACAGGAAAAAAAGCTCCATTTACACCTACTTCAGCTCCCGTATATATTGTCCCTAAAGAAGATATCCAAAAGCAAAATCCCAGTAGTGCGGCTGAACTTTTACGCAGTTTGCCAGGATTCACGATCAATGACTATGGATTTGGAGCGGACATCCATACGGGCACTTTTTTGCGTGGCTTTTCGATCAACCAATCCACTTTTCAGATCGATGGTCGATCCTTTGGGAGTAACGTTAATACCTATCATGGGGGAACCGATCTTAATAGCATTCCCGTAGATGCGATCGAACGTGTCGAACTAACGGGAGGGACAAGTGCAACTCTGTATGGCTCGGAAGCCTTTGGCGGCGTAATTAACCTTGTTACGAAAAAAACTCCCCAGCCTCTCAAATTAACTACGGGAATTGAGTTAGGTTCCTATGGTTATCAACGCTATCGGCTTGGCTATGGAGGAACTTTAGATCATGTCAACTTCCGTCTGGGCTACGAACGGTTCTCAACCGATAACAACTATGCTGTGCCATTGGGAGCCGCTAATCGCAATCCCTCCGATGGCAGGCTTTTTAATGGCGATAGCCGTGTTGACAACTTTTACGGTAATGTCGAATTCCCCATCGATTCTCGCAATTCCTTGAGTATTGATGCTTATAAAACAGCTAGTCGGCGAGGGCTACTCTACTTTGGATTTCCACTACAACGCGATCGCCTCGACCATGATCTATTCAATATTGGTACTACTTTAACTAGCAAGCTCGGTCAAGGGGATGACTCAATTCTGAAGACAACGATCGCCTTTAATCAAGATTTTTTCAGTACCTATGGACCAACGGGCACGAGTGATTTTCGGAATGCTTCCCTAGATTCGCGAGCCTTGAGCGGTCGAGTCGAACATCAGTGGCAACTGAACGAAACTAATAAGCTGACATGGGGCTTAGATCTGAAAACAGATTCTATCCGTGGCGATGTATTTAGTTCGCTTCCTGCATTATCTGCCCAGAATGGCATTGTCAATCGCGATCGCTCTCTTCTGGCTCTGTTTGCCTTAAACACTTGGAAAGCCACGGAAAACTTTCAAGTAGAACTAGGTTTACGGCAAAATTTTACAAGCGATTTTGGTAGCTACCTCAATCCCACGGTCGGCACGCGCTGGAACCTTACCCCCAATCTTGCTTTTCGCAATAGTTTTGCCGTACTTCAGCGCAATCCTGGACTAGACCAACTCTATGTATTTGATACCGTACATAATTGGTTGCCAAATTCTAGTCTCATTCCTGAACGGGGTGTCGCCTATACGGCTGGATTTGATTGGAGTGGCGCAGCGGACTCCGTACTGGTGCAGTTAACCTATTTTGGCAGCAGTCTTAGCGATCGCCTTGGTGTCATTGCGGGGCGATGGGACAATGTCGGGCAGGTTAGCACCAATGGCATCGAAGCTGGTATAAAGTGGCAAATTTCACCAGAATTCTCGTCATTTCTCAATTACACCTATACCGATGCCAAAATAAATAGCAGCAAAACGGCTTCTGAAGTTGGTTTGCAATTGGCTACTGTTCCCTATTCCGTAGGCAAGTTAGGCATTGGCTATGATGCCAATGGTTGGCAAGCAAATCTATTTTTCAACTACTACAGCGGCTCCCGTCGGGCTGTTTTTGCCCAAGGGACAGCAGGACAAAATGCTACAGACTTTTCTCCCGCCTATTTGAGCTTGGACTTTAACGCCAAGGTTCCTTTACATAAAAATGTAGCTTTGACTTTGAATCTAGAAAATTTGACCGATAATAGCTATGAAAAAACTAATCGCATCTATCAACCAGGATTAACCTATAGAATCGGTTTACAGGCAAGTTTCTAATTAAGTACCAACCTAGAGAGCGTAACGTCCGCTTAGCGGGCGTTACGCTCTCTAGGTTGTAGTTTACTTATGCTTATCTAGTTATACCAATTCACGAAAGTGTGACAACACTTTTGTGAATTAAAAAACAAACCCAGTAAGGGTTTGAGATTTCCAAAATAGCAACGCCATTTTGGGAATTGGTATTACGAGTTTCTAATACCAATTCACGAAAGTGTGACAACACTTTTGTGAATTAAAAAACAAACCCAGTAAGGGTTTTCCAAGCTCAAAATGGCTACGCCATTTTGAGCTTGGGTATAATTACAAGTTTCTAAGTAAGTAGCTAAAATGCGAGTCAAGATTGAAAACGAAGTACTCTTTATTCATCGTGAGGATGTGCCAAAGTATAACAAGCAAGGTTCGATTGTCCGTAATAGTTACTTTTGGGCTTTGCGATCGATCGCAGGTCGTGCAAATTCCCGTTACGATTGGGAATTTGAGTCAGAGGTATGGTTTGCCCTGCAAAGAATGTTAATCTCCTTTGCGGAATCTGGATATTTACCCACTCAAGAAACTCAGCTAGAATTTGCTCCTGAGACAGAGGAAATTCCTAAGGTTTTACGACTGGTTTCCACAATCATTAGCTAGAGCCCAATTTAAAAATAAAACGCAAAAACCTGTAGCGCACGCACAGCGTGCGCTACAGGTTTAAGGTTTGTTTTTTAATTATGCCCAGCTACTTAATACCAATTCACGAAAGTGTGACAACACTTTCATGAATTAACAACCAAACCCAGTAAGGTTTTGAGATTCCCAAAATGGCGTTGCCATTTTGGGAATTGGTATAAAGCTCTGAATTAAGCTCTGAAAAAATAATAAAATTCTATGAAACTCGCCTTTATTATCGATCCGATCGCGAAGCTCGATCCCGCCCATGACACTAGCGTTGCGCTCATGGAAGCGGCTTGTCGCAAAGGTTATGAAGTATTTATTACCAATATGAATACTCTTAGCGTGAGGGATGGTAAAGCATGGGCTTTGCTGCAACCAATCAAAATCCACCCCATGCCCCTCATCGATGGTAAGTGGCAAATCCCCAATCCTTGGTATGAGACTGACAAGGGCAATTTTCAGCCTCTAGAAAATATGCAATTTGTCTGGATGCGCCCCGATCCTCCTGTAACGACAGAATACCTTTACGCAACCTATATTCTGGACTATGTGGATGGGCGCAAAACCAAAGTCCTCAACTCACCACAGGGCATTCGCGCCGCTAATGAAAAAATGTATGCCTTGCAATTTACAGGTGCAATTCCTAAAACCATTGTCACGGCAGATAAAAGTACAATTCGCGACTTTGTTGCCGCCGAGGGCAAGGCGGTGATGAAGCCCTTGGGTGGCAAAGGTGGTGAGGGAATTTTATTTTTAGAAGTAGGCGATCGCAATCTCAACTCCCTGATCGAAATCAGTACTAATATCGGTAAAACTCCTGTGATGGTGCAGGAATATCTCCCCGATGCTCAAAAGGGGGATAAACGGATTATTTTGCTAGATGGCGAACCCATTGGCGCTGTCAATCGCGTCCCCCAGTCAGGGGAGTTTCGCGGCAATATGGCGGCGGGTGGCAGTGCCGTTCAGGTCAATATTACCGATCGCGAACGGGAAATCTGTACCCAACTCGCCCCAGTCCTGAAGCGTGACGGTTTAATGTTTGTAGGTATCGATGTAATTGGGGGCTATCTCACGGAAGTCAATGTTACTAGCCCCACAGGGGTACGCGAGATCGATCGCCTTGACGGTGTATCGCTAGGCGATCGGGTCATGGATTGGCTATCAAACCTTGACTAAGTAGCTAAACGCAATTAAATATAAAAAATCAAAGCCTGTAGCGCACGCGCAGCGTGCGCTACAGGTTTTGATTCTGGGTTTTATGCCCAGCTATTTATCTAAAGACGAGTGACGGCGCTTCGCGCCGTCACTCGTCCTTATGCCCTAGGCAAACCTTACGTTGCTATAGAGCTAGAATTGAGGGAGAACATTTATCACAAAGCAATATTTTTGAGTAATATTTGAGTCCTATCTTTTGTCCTATGAAATTTTTTAGCTCAGAATTTATCCAAACAGCTAAGGCGATCGCCAAGCGCTCAGCGCGATCACTTTTCGCCCTTTTATTAGTGGCTATGGTCTTATTTGGCAACACCCACGAAGCCCTTGCCAAGCGATCGGGGGGCAGAATGGGTGGTAGTGCCTTTAGGGCTGCGCCCAGCCGTTCGATGCCCTCCAACTCTGGCTATAGCAACCGTAGCTCCTATTCCAATAGCAGCTCCTATTCCCCCATCGGTGGCGGCGGTGGATTTTTCTTCCTACCGATGTTTTTTGGCGGCGGCGGTGGCGGGCTATTTTCGATCCTGTTGTTAGTGATCGTTGCAGGCGCTGTCCTCCAAGCATTTCGGGGTCGCGGTGATGGCGAAGGGATTACAGGTACTGATAATAAGGTAACCGTAGCCAAAATTCAGGTGGGGCTACTGTCCTCAGCGCGATCGCTACAACAGGAGCTAACCCGTCTAGCCCTTGAGTCAGACACATCCTCGGTAGAAGGGTTGGCAACCGTCACCCGTGAAACGGCGATTTCCCTGATGCGTCATCCTGAATATTGGGTCTATGTCAGCAGTGCCAGTGAAAATACCCAGTTTGCCCTTGCCGAACAGAAATTCAACGGATTAGTAATGTCTGAACGGAGCAAACTCAATGCGGAAGTACTAAGTAATGTGAGCGGTCGCATCCTTCAAGGCAAAGCTGCGGCTCCCTCATTGCCCAGTGAAGGAAAGCTCAGCATTGAAGATCCTAGCGAATATATTGTGGTAACCATCCTAATTGCTACTGCTGGTGAAACCCTCGCCAAATTGCCAACTTTACGCTCGTCCTCAGATTTACAAGCCTCTCTATCGGCGATCGGCTCTATTCCTGCGGATAATCTCTTAGCGGTAGAAGTGCTATGGGAGCCTCAGTCTGAAGAATACACCCTAACCACCGATGAGATTTTGACTATCTATCCCGATCTAGTACGCATCTAATTAAGTAGCTGGGCATAATGAAAACCCCAAAGAGAGTTGCCGCGCGGAGCGCGGCAACTCTCTTTGGGGTTTTATGTCCTGATACAGTTGGCGGCAGCTATAGTTTACAGCCCCATCTTATAGTTGTTTTAAATAACTTGTAGACGGGCTTCGACTTCGCTCAGCCCTCGGTGTAAGCTAGCTGAGCGAAGTCGAAGCTGTAGTTTTTATTTGAATTATCTATACAATCCCATCTGACAAATCGATCTGACAATCTGATTTTGAGATCTGACAAAAAATTGTGGCATTAAGAAGCAATCTGTGGTATCACTTACCAGTATTATTTTTTTCTTGTTTGTTCTGAGACAGGTTCAAAGTATTGTGGCTTAGATTAGGATATCGACACAAAATAATTTGATTAATTTTGATTAATAAGTTTGGGTATTCTCACGAGTGCTTGGTTAATGGAGTGAATAGGGTTGGCATATGATGCAAAATACAGATAATAAAAACCAGTTTTACGTAACTCAAGACGTTGATGCCTATACAGACAACGTTGATAACTTAATGGACGATCTATTTGGAGAAGTAGAGTCTACCCTCCACGTTGATTACGCAAAGCAGCGATCGCTTAAACAAAAAAGTTCGCCCACAAGATCCTCAAAAACACATACCAACTCCGCCCCCTATTCCTCCGCTCGTTCATCAGGTTCCGACATAGTTGCCATTGCCAAAATGGATTCTTCCGAAAGAGAGATATCGACATCAAAAGATACCGTTAGCATCACCAAACTTAACGTTGCGGATATTTCCTTGCCACCAATTTCCAAACAGGATGTTCTCTGGATTCAGCCTTACATCATGCGCAATCCAGAGCCAAGCAGCAATCTACCCCCGATCGCGCCACCTCCAGAAACCCCAAAATCTAACCTCCTCGATCGCCTGTTGTTGGTATTTGCCTGTAGTTCGGCATTGCTAGCAGCAGTAATGTGGACGATTAATCATGGCATTTGGCTGGGTAGACAATCGGTCGTCGTCCCTCAAGTCGCTAACTCTAAGGAGAATGCCGATAACAAGAGCTTTGGCGAAGAAATTAAGCGGATGCTAGCAGAAGTGACCGATAAAAATCGAGTGATCGCTAGTCCGAACAATGCCCTTGGTAGCAATCTACCGCTCATGACCGCCCCCCTCATCAGCACCATGCCCTTACCAGTTGGGGCAAATAATCCCTTTGCTAATGGGATGCAGCAACCAATGTACGTGCCCGTGTACCAACCACCGACGGTAAATGGTGGCAATAATCTCCCATCGCCTCTTGCCTTGCCCCCTGCAACAGCAGGCAACACCATTGATGTCACCAATGGCTCTCCCAATACCCGAACACCATCAACTCAAGTCTCGTCCAACGCTGTAGCAGCAGCTCCTGCACCCTCCTACACGTTAATTGGAGTACTTGATTTAGGCGATCGCTCTACGGCGATGTTTGATATGAATGGTTCGGTACAATCGATCGGGCTCGGTAAAGCGATTAGTAATACGGGCTGGTATGTATCGCGAGTAAGTCAGCAGGAAATCACAATTAAACGCGGTAAGGAGAGTAAAACCGTATTTGTTGGGCAAAAGTTCTAGGTGTTAAAATGAGTGCTAGTTATGGCGCGACTTAATCTATAGACTATCTATAGGCTCGTTTTAACTTTAACCTTAACTTTTTAAACAACATCTGAGGATAGTATATGGGGCTAATAGAGGATATATCCCGTTTTTTAGAGACCCGCTTAGAGGAATTTATTCGTAGTAATCCTCAGATTGAGTTGCAAATCCTTGAAGATAAGTTACGGCAGCAAGAAGAAGAAATTGCCAAATTAATCGTTAGTTCTAAGCAAGAAGAGAAAAATCTCCAAGATCGAATTTTAGAAATTGCCGAAGAAATTCGGGTTTGGCACGATCGCACCGTGAAGGCGCAGTCGTTTGACCGTCCCGATCTAGCTAGCGCCGCAAAAGAAAGGGAAGCGGCTTTGTTACGTCAAGGCAATCAAATCTGGGCGCAGATGGAACTTGTAAAAAAACGCGCGATCGATAGTCAATCACTCCAAGTACAGATCCAAGAAAGGCGCAAAGAAGTGCAAGCCAAGATTGCTGAAGCGGCTAGGACGGCTAAAGCAAAATCCCCAAGTAGTACGCCTCTCAATTGGGATAATCTCTATACTCCTCCCTTTCGCGATCCTAACGATAAACTCGAAGAGACCTTCCGTAAATGGGAAATGGATGAGGAGCTAGAGCGCCTCAAGCGCAACATGGGTAAGTAAGGTCAGTGCGGGGTAAGCTGACAAATTTTAAAATCCCAAAAGTAAAAGCCTTGCTAAGCAAGGCTTTTACTTTTGGGATTTGATAAAGGGTTTGCTACGCAAACCCTTTATCAAATCCCGTTTCAAATTATTCCGAACTCACGTTAAAAAAATTTTTTCTAATTGCAAAATCCGCAAATCATTGTGATATAGTAGGAAAGCGTCAAAAACGCAACGGGATGTAGCGCAGCTTGGTAGCGCACCACTTTGGGGTAGTGGGGGTCTTGGGTTCAAATCCCAACATTCCGATTCAAAAATTTTAATAAATAGTTAAACATAACTAAAAACCAAAACCTAGAAGAGCGTACCGCCCGCGTAGCGGGCGGTACGCTCTTCTAGGTTTTAAGTTTACTTATGCTTAACTACTTAGTCCGAATTAGCAATTCTTTGTAGTTCTAAAAATGAACGGATTTATACCAATTCCAAAAATGGCAACGCCATTTTTGGAATTGGTATAAATCTTAACTTACATAATTGATTGAATTAAATCAATTGCTTCTTGTTTGGATTGAATTTTGCCTTCCACTTGTGCAATTTTGACGCTTTCCAATAATTCGCCAATTTTAGGGCTAGGTGCTATTCCCAATTCATTGCGCAGATCGTCGCCACTAATGAGGGCAACGGGATAGGCGATCGCATCGTGGGGATTGAGCCATCGTTCTAACCAAGGGGCGACACTCTCTAGATCGCATCCGCTCGCTAGGGCAAGCGCAGCGATCGCTGGGAAAAATTCTAAGGTTGCTTGAAAAAATTTATATTGCGCCGTTCGCGTTGCCTGACTGACTAAAGTCATAAATTGCGGTAGATAGCGCAAAATGCCAACCAACCATCGTTGTTCTGCACGACTCAAACCCAATGGCTCTAGAGCCGTCGCACTATTGGTTAGGGCTGCTAGTTCGATCGTGACTAGGGCATAGCGATCGCCTGCTAGTTGTTTGCTGAAAAATAAGTCTAGATGCGGGAATTTTGCTAACAAGTCGCGAATTACCCTTCCAATCTGGGTAAATCTTGCTAAATTCAAATGCTGACTTGGCAACCAATCCTCTAAGATGCGATCGCCAATAGCCTCTAGCATCCATTGATTGCCGTTTTGAGTGGACAGCAGATACCCCAATTCTGTCCTGACCCTTTCCGCCGCTATAGACTTCAGCTTTGGCGCAAATTTAATTAAGACCTGTCGAGTTAAGCCCTCAATTGCAAAACCTAACTGAGCCGCCTGTCGGTATCCTCGCAAAATCCGCAAAGGATCTTCTGCCAAGTTCTCAGGAGCAACCATCCTAATTTTCTGCTCTTGCAGATCACGGATACCATTTAAGGGATCGATAAAGTGATAGGAATTCTCAGACAGAAAATCTTGGACATTTGTACTTGCACTAATATTCTGAGCATTCTGAACGTTCTGATCGTTATTTTGGCTAGTTTGATGACATTCTAAGGCGATCGCATTCATACAAAAGTCTCGCCGCCCTAAATCCGCTTCGATGCTCTGCCCCATCTGTTGTGCAAAATCCGCCGTACCATTTTTAAATACGACTCTAGCTATTTGGCGCTCTGCGTCTAAGACTACAAACCCCGCTTTATACTTGCGGGCGATCGCTTGAGCCGTCTCCACAGCCTTTTCTGGTAAGACGAAATCTAAATCGAGATATTTACTCTGGCGATTTAATAAGCGATCGCGTACCCAGCCACCGACCAAATAAGTAGGGGTTGGTAAATCATTAAAATCGAAGGGAAATTGCTGCAAAATCTGTTTATAGTCTACTAAGCTAGAGTTTTTGGTGACTTAAGCTATGGTATACGATCGGCGCACGGCAAAGAAAAGCGATCGCACTTTGTTAACTAATTTCATCAGTCCCCAAGAAGAGAAGGTTGGCGCTTCGCGCCAACCTTCTCTTAGAAAAACGGTAGCGCACGCTGCGCGTGCGCCACAGGGCTTGAATCCAGCTACTTATCTAGATAATGACGAATCTCGTCAAGGTTTAAATGGGCTTCTAGTAAGTCCGCCATCTCGTTATAAAGCTGATGCTGGCGATCTTGCCAAGATATTAAAGCGGGCTGATGTTCGGAAATATTTGCCAATCTTGTGAGAGACTGCCTCACAGCCGCCGATTCAAACAAACCATGCAAATAACTACCCCACACCAGATCCCCCTTGGTTCCCTCATCACGATATTCGCGATCGCATTGAATCGTTAACAAAGGCGGCAGTAACCAAGATTTATCGCTCTCCATTGACTTAGTATTTCCCATATGAATTTCGTAGGTCATCCATTGGTCGATCGCTTGTTCTGATTGCCAGATCGCCTGTACTTGCCGTACCTGTTTGGTCGCCGTAAATTCCGTGTTAATCGGTAATAGCCCTAAACCCTCAACATCTCCCGCTTTACCCGCCAGCCCATCACGATCGCTCAGATATTTACCCAACATCTGGTAGCCCCCGCAAATACCCACGATCGGAATACCTCGGCGATGCGCCAACAGAATTGCATCCGCCAAGCCCGTAGTCCGCAGCCATTGCAGATCGCTGAGGGTATTTTTGCTTCCTGGAAGAATGATAATTCTGGCGCGATCTAGTTCAGCAACGCTCTGCACCCATAGAGTTTCAATCCCCGCATCTAACTGCCAAGGTTGACTATCCTGCGAGTTCGACAAGTGGGGAAATCTGATCCATGCGATCTTCGCGCCGCTACCACTAGTTTCGGCTTCATGGCAAAGGCTATCCTCGCTCTCAGGTTGCAAATCTGAGGCATAGGGCAAAACCCCTAGATAGGGAAGATGGGGCAGATGCTGGCGAAAGTGATGATCCGCATCACTAAACAATCGTAAATCGCCACGAAATTTATTGACAACAAAACCCAGCCCCATAGCTTTGACAGCTTCCGATAGAAGTTGATGCGTGCCGATAATCTGGGCAAACACACCTCCTTTCTCGATATCCCCAACCAGAATCCACCGTCCCTGTAAATGAATGATTGGACGCAAGTTCACCAGATCGCGATGCATGAGATTTAACTCAACAGGACTTCCCGCCCCTTCTAACAGCAAAACATCACAGCGATCGCGCCAAAATTCAAGGGTGTCCCGAACGGTTTCCCATAGAGTCTCGATATGCTGATAATAATCGATGGCGGCAATATGTTGCTTTGCTTTCCCTAATAAAACCAGTTGCGAAGTTCCATTCCCTGAAGGTTTGAGAAGAATGGGATTCATCTCTGCGATGGGACGCATCCCACAGGCGATCGCCTGCACGGCTTGCGCTCTCCCAATCTCCCCCCCTTCTAGCGTCACATAGGAGTTATTAGACATATTTTGAGCTTTAAAGGGAGCAACTCTTACTCCATTGCGCCTCAGCCATGCTCCCAATGCTGTCACCATCCAGCTTTTACCAGCATTAGATGATGTTCCTAAAATAGAGATGGCTTTCATAAATATCAATATTTATCGATTTATCGTAATTTCTTAATTGTGATTTCTAAGAAACCATTTAAGAATTACTTTCTGCGGTCAACAACTCTAAGAGATCCCCCTCAATCCCCCTTAAAAAGGGGGAAGAATTTAATTCTCCCCCCTTTTTAAGGGGGGCTGGGGGGATCTATCCAATTCTTAAATGGTTTCTAAATTGTAATTTCTTAATTGTGATTTCTAAATTGTAATTTCTAAACCGTGATTTCTAAGCTTTATGCTGTAAAAAACCGACTAAGCTCTGTAAGAAGCTATTACTAATAGGTGGGCGATCGGGAATATTATTGGCTTTACCATTGGAATCATTAGCTAGCAAATCTGTATCATCTATATCATTTATCCCCATATCAATATCGGGTACTTCTTCTACTAAGCCTACAACAATTAGCCGAAAAGCAATCTGTTGGACTTTGGCAAGCGGTAAATCAAGGCGTTGGGCAATGCTTCTTAAATTATTAGAACCGTCAGCCAAAGACCATAATTGAGTCTCATTAACATCTAACCGCAGTTGCGATCGCCCCGCAGGGACGATATTAAATAAGGTCGAATTTGGTTCGGGCAACTTACTTTGTAATATTCGCCAATCCTTAAGACTGCGCAATCCCATCAAGGTCGTCTCGGTCGCAGGGAGACTCAAGCCCGTCATTTCTGCCTTGGGCAAACTCACATTCGCATCAAAGCGAAACTGTCCAGATTCGACCTGAAATAGAGCGCATACCTGTCGCAGCACCTGTACGCTAAACAAGAGCTTTAACTGATCTGGCTGTAATATGCCTAAGGATTTGAGATTTAGTCCTAGCAGTACGTTTTCTTCGAGAAGACGCTCTAAATCATCTTTTTGAGAAGGGTTGAGCCAACCTCTTTGCTCAATTAATCTGACTAGTCCTCGATTGTCTAAGCGATCGCCCGCCGCGACAACCCTTCCATTTTGCAACCAGATATGTCGTAAAAAGGGTTTACCTGTCTGGGTGTTTTGGGGATCGCGAATGGTGAGGATTCCAGTTTTTTGCCCCTGATCTAAGAACTGAAATATCTCAGGAAGAGAAAATTCGGATAAAGAGCCTGTAATTGCCATAACTATAAACCAGAAAGTATATGCTTGAATCCTTGACGATGAATAGACTTATTCTTTAACTTCTTTAATATGAAATGACCTAGATCAAGCGGCGGTACTTTGAATATAGTATTGCACGAGAGCTACGATCGCTTGAACGACGGTATCGCGTTCTTCTGCGTGCAAAACAACTACAGGGGGCTGAGACATCTCTTCGACAAATCCCAGTGCCAATTTAATATTCTCACTTGACCACGCTCCTTCACAATCCATATGGGTAATGCCGATAATGTAAGGGATCTGCACCCGACGATTCATATAGCTGAGAATGCGCCTCGCATAGCGAAACTCTTGCGGACGATGGGCTGCGACAAGGAGGATAAAGGCATGGGCTTTTTTAATGAGAATATCCCACATAAAGTCAAAACGCTGCTGTCCTGGTGTTCCATAAATATGTAAAGCCATGTCAGAACCAAAAGTCAATCGACCAAAGTCCATCGCGACAGTGGTTCTATGTTTTATTTCGGCAGTCTCGTCCGTGGCTCGGCGATCAGTATCTACAACATCAATTTCACTAACTGTGCGAATAAAGGTTGACTTCCCTGCTCCCACAGTTCCAGCAACAACCAAGCGCATGATTTCCATAATTTTTTTATTCTTTGCCTATAGTGATCTAAATCAATACATTTTTTGCGGAGGTTGTAAGTAGCTAAGAAGTAAACTTAAAACCTAGAAGAGAGTACCGCCCGCTGCGCGAGCGGTACTCTCTCTGGTTTTGGGTTTTAATTATGCCCAGCTACTTAATGAGCCTCCGCCAAAAATGAACTTGAGCACCTAACTAGGCTAAAGCTGCTTTGAGTTCCGTTGTCACCCGTTTAATTTCTAGCATTAACAATCCCTGCTTCGCTGCTTTGCTTGCTAATACCAGCAATACGGCTTCATCACCACAACTGGTCAAAATCCCATATCCTTTCTCGCCTTCAACATATAGGCGATCGATGCCACCCCTAGCGAGTTCGCTGCCGATACGTTCGCCCAAGGAGAGCATGGCGGCTGACATGGCGGAAACCCTTTCTTCATCCATGCCACTGGGCAATGTTGAGGCTAGAGGTAAACCATCAGGAGACACCAACGCGGCTCCCTGTACATCACTGGTACTAGTGACCAAGTTTTGCAAAATACTTTCCAATTTCGCGACATTAATGCTCATTCTTTTATCCTTAACTTGAACTTTTGCTGGAACTTTTGCTGGAACTTTTGGTAGTTTTAATGGGGATTACGGGTTTAGGAGAGATGGCTATCCAATCACTTCAAACTCAACGACATCGTGGGAACCACCCCGTAAAACTGATTCTGTTTGCTTGCCACGTAGACGCTTGGTCATAACATGTTCGAGCACCCCTTGAATAGCTCCCAATGTGAAAGTCAGTTTGCGAGGAGAGCCTTCTGGTTCTCCCGCAGAGCAAATTGTTTCGCGACAATATACTGTGATTGCTTCCCCAGCTTGTTCGATCTTATCGACAATGCAAAGCCTCGTTCCGTCTTTACCCAATGCTTTCTGAAGGAGGGGAACAAGCCCTTCAAGAGAAGTTTCATTTTCCAACAGTCCAAGCTGTTTGGCAATTTGCTTACCACGATTACGACCTGCGGCAATGAGGGTAATCATGGCGGCTTTTTCACCAAGAGCTTCCTCAGCCCCAGTGACGAGCGCTTTAAAACAAACAATACTGCTGAAATCTCCAAGTTCTGGACGCATATAAAGCCTCAAAATTGATTAAACTAAAACAAACAGATAAAACACACAGAGTTTCGCAGAATTTCGCTTCTACTGCATTCTTGCCGCACCCGTAGTGATCATACGTTTGAATAGACTTTCCGTCCATCCAGTTTCACGCATGACCGCTTGTGATGAGACTTCAACATAGGCTTGCTCGATAAAGGCAAGATCGATCATACAGATTCTTCCCAAAGCATCGCGAAGATCTTCAGAAAGCCCTGCTGATTTGAGTTGTTTGCCTACTTGATTAACCACCGTTGCCATGGCAGGAACGACGTGCTGAGGACCAATTCCAATCTGAACGTGAACTAGTCCGATCCGCCAACGTCTTTCGGCATAGGCGATCCCCCAATCGTCCATACCTGTAAACATTTCTCCAAACCATTCAACGAAAGTTTCATTCAATCGATGCATCCTACCTTCTTTGGCATTCAGAATCTGATTCATTTCGGGATCGCGGGCTAGGTAGGCATAAAAGACTTCTGCCATCTGCAAAGCGATCGAATTTCCCCATGCAGCATTCGCCTTGAGTAAAGCTTTATCCGCATCGGAGAAAGATATACGCGCCTCCATAGTTTGCATGAAAGCCTGAGAACTGAGAGACATAGCTTACTCCTTATGATTTTTCTATAGTTCCTTACCAGCTCTTTATTTTCTTAACGTTTGCCTTAACGTTTGTCTTAATGTTTGCTTTTTAGAAACAATAGTTATCCCGTACTCCCCATTTATTAATGTACCGCAAAAAAGTAGTTTTTTTGCAAATTTCTGACAGATTTTAACATAACTATAATTTAGGAATAAAACCCTTAAACTATTATCTCAAATTATTATCTCAAATATTATTTTTTAAATTATGTTTACAAGCTCACAGTTATTTATACTTAGAGCCAATCAAGCCAAGTACAGTAATTAGTAGTATTTTTTAGTAATGTATTTGCTATTTTAAGGACTCATAGCGCTTGTTATAGCTGTCGCCAAGTGTATTAGGACATAAACCCCAAGAATTGAGTGGCGGCGCTTTGCGCCGCCACTCAATTCT
>NZ_SELU01000056.1:0-38542 GCF_006861605.1 Pseudanabaena sp. UWO310
TACCACTCTGACCCATCCCGAACTCAGTTGTGAAACGCTGTCACGGTGAAGATACTTTAGGGGTAGCCCTACGGGAAAATAGCTCGATGCCAAGCTCAATCTTAAAAAGCAAGAGAGACGATGAAAGTTAACTTTCATCGTCTCTCTTGCTTTTTTTGTTGTGATTTTATGAAAAATGCAAAATAATAGGGTGGAATCTACAATACCAATAGACTCGAATCATGAAAATATACAAACCAAGTAATATTGCCTCTTTGCAAAGTGTTTCTATCTTGGCAGTTGCTTCGCTCGTTTCAGGTGTAGCAGTTGGTAGTGGCATTGCATTTATTAGTAAATTTATTTACTTTATTATTTTATTTCCTTTGGTTATGGGGTTTTCTATAGGAACGGCACTTGGCTTTACTGTTAAAAAAGCTAAGATTCGCAATCCGATGATTTCCTTAGGGATGGGTTTGTTAGGGGGAGTTGTAACTTATAGCTCGCTTATGTATGGGCAATACATCAATTTTCAACAGGAAACTGAAAAAATTATGCTTCGTGAGTATAATATTTCAGACAAGAGACAGGTTGAGGAGCAAATTAATGCAATTTTGCAGCAAGAAACTGGAGCATCAGGTTTTGTGGGGTTTGTGAAATTATCAGCGAAGGAGGGCACTACCATAAGTCGGGGAAGTAGCAAAATTAAACTCAACGATACTTTTAGCTACCTCCTGTGGGCGGTTGAATTAGGAATTGTTGGGTTTCTAGCTGCTTCCATACCATTTGGAGCGGCGGGTGAACCTTTTAATGAGGATGGAAATGATTGGTATGGCGATAAACAATGGATAGGTAGTGTTACGGAGGAGTCGAAGGAAGAACTTATTCGTTTTCTAAATACGGATGATATATCAGGTGCTGCTGCAATTTTGTGCCTTGATTCCGAGCTTGCAATGCCACGTATTGATGTGCATATTAGCTCTTGTCCAAGTGCCCTTGATAGCGATTCTGTAGTTACAGTTAGCCATGTTTCAACTAATGCAAAGAAACAAGTGGAGTCGAAGAAGTTATTGGAAGGTTTAGTTACCAGCGAGCAGCGATCGCAACTGGTATCGAGGCGAAGTGAAGAAACTCCTAGTGATGGGGATGTTGCAAAATCGTAATTTTAATATTTGATGTTGTAGAGGATTTCGATACTACAGGTTTATTACAGGTTAATATTTATTAAGTAAGTGGCTTAGCATAATTAAAAACTAAAACCATAGAGCGTACTGCCCACGTAGTGGGCGATACGCTCTTATAGGCTTTAATTTTACCTATGGCTAGCTGCTTAGCAAGACAAAAATCATTCTGAATTATTCTCAAGAGATTATGAAATATTGGCAATTAATTACAAGTATCGTCCTATCTGTATTCGTGTTTTTAATGCCATTGTCCGTCCAAGCTGCCAGTTCTTCTAGCGTTACTCGCTCAATTTTAAATGCGGTAGGTGGTGAAGACTTCTCTGGTAAAAATCTAATTCGGGCTGAGTTTACTAGTGTTACTTTAAAGAATGCTAATTTTACTAACGCTGATTTGCGTGGGGCTATTTTTAATGGCGTGTTATTGGATGGAGCGAATTTGCATGGGAGCGATTTTAGTTCGGGAATAGCTTATATTTCTAGATTTAAAAATGTCGATCTCAGCGATGCCATCCTTACTGATACCAATATGTTGCGCTCGACCTTTGATAATGTTGAGGTAACTGGGGCTGACTTTACGAATGCATTGCTAGATATCCAACAACTTAAAAAGCTTTGTATTAATGCATCGGGTACTAACTCTAAAACAGGGGTAAGTACGCGCGAATCTTTGGGATGTCCATAAAAAACCCACATAAGAAAAACTTAAATGAGCAAGGATATCCTTGCTCATTTGAGTTTTTCTTATTTCTTATTCTAAGGGTTCAACAGATACTCCTCGGATGATTCTTGAAAGCTCAGATTTCTCATCGACGGATACTCTGGTTGGCGAACCACTTAAAATTCTCTCAAATCCTTGGAATGAATCCTTAATCTGTGCGCCTTGATCGGTGATGATATATTCTCGAATGCGGCTGTCATGGCGCGATCCCCGCATCTTAAAGACATTGACTGCGCGGGACATTTGTCCACGAATTTCTACATATTGCAACAGAATAATTGTGTCTGTGATCGTAGAGATATGGGATTCAGTAATTGAATGCGATCCCATGAACTGATCGGTTGTATTTGTGAATAAACCAGTGATCTCTTCTTGCTTAACATAGCCAGTTAAGCCAATTACAAATTGTCTAAAAGTATTATTGCTTACGCCTCTTGCTAAGGCTGAGAGAGAATCGATCGCAATGCGGGATGGCTTAAAGGACTCGATTTCAGATTTGATTACTTGTAGATGATCTTCTAGCCCAGATGATTCAGGGTAAACACAGATAATTTTTAATAAACCCGAACTCTCCCACTTGTCAAAATCGGTTCCCCAAGAAGAAGCATTACGGGTAAGCTGCTGGCGAGACTCCTCATAGGCAAATAAAATTGCGCGTTCGCCATTTTCACAACCGTTTTCAATAAACTTGCTTACCATTAGGGTCTTACCAGTACCTGTTGCCCCTGTGGTTAATATAATTGAATCCTTAAAGTAGCCACCGCCACACATCTCATCAAGGGTTGCAATCCCAGAAGACACTCTTGTATTAGAGGATTTTTGCGTAAGGCGCATAGCTCCCAAGGGAAATATATTGATCCCCTTACTGGTCATTGTAAAAGGAAATTCGCCTTTCATATGAGTAGTACCACGGAGTTTTAGGATTTCCGCTGTGCGGTGACGACGTTCTCCATCGAGGACATTTCTTAAAATAATTACATTATCGGAAACAAATTCTTCTACCCCAAATCTTGCTACGGGACCATATTCCAGCTCACGCTCGGTGGTCATTACTGTGGTAACACCTAAGGATTTTAGTCTCGCGACAATACGGAAAATTTCGCGACGGACTAGACCTAAGGAATCGTATTGCTGGAAGATGGCGGTCATGGAATCGATCGAGATCCGCTTTGCTTTGTATTTAATGATGGCGTATTGAATCCGTTCGATCAGAGCGGAAAGATCGAAATCTCCCACTACTTCTTGCCCTTCAGGATCGGGAGAAGCATCAAGAATAAATAATCTACCTTGATCGATGAGTTCTTGCAGATCCCAGTTAAAGCTATGGGCATTTTTAATAATGTCAGAAGGAGATTCTTCAAAGGTAACAAATACCCCATGCTCATCTAGCCCCGTGATGCCGTTGTAGAGAAACTGCATTGCTAGTAGCGTTTTTCCAGTGCCAGATGTACCACTTACTAGGGTGGATCGCCCCTTGGGTAGCCCCCCATGGGTGATGTCGTCTAGCCCCTCAATCATGGTGCGTAGTTTTTGGACACCTAGCTCTTGCCTTTTATTATCGGTATTGATGTTGTTATTGTTTTCGATGGGTGAGCTAGTCATTGCCAATTAATTCCTCATATAGTAGATCTAGTCCGATTAATACTTTCTCTCGGTCGGACAAGTCGCCAATAATTTTTCTAACTGGGGGAGGTAAAACCTTTGCTAAGGTTGGCGTAGCTAGGATTTTATCTTCTTCAGCTAGTTGTGGATTTTTAAGCACATCAATGACCTTCAATGTATAAACTCCTTGAAACTCTTTCTCAAGGATATCGTTGAGCATTTTCAGCGCCCTCACCGAGTTTGGCGTGTTGCCTGCGACGTAGAGTTTTAGGACGTAGGTTTTACGAATCATTTCATTAATTTGGGTTGCTTCGGCTATTTATAACGTATCTCTTAAACTTCTGGGTGATAACTACGGTTGGTTCCTGTGCTTTGGATGAATATAAATATGGATATGAACAAAGTGTAGACAAAATATATGTAGAGTTTCAAGGTAGAGTTTCAAGATTACTGGGAGCGCAAACAACCTAAGATTTGTGAATATTTATGTGAATATTTATAGAGAGAAGCTTGGGGCAAGAGGGTTTCTCAGTGGAATTAAAGTCATTCTATAGTTAGGCTATAGATGTCTTTACGATCGCGGAATCGAGCGGCGGTATAGCTCGCAGAGGTGGGCAATCATATCGATTAGCGTGATGCGATAGTCCAGTAAGATTTCATCATTGCGACCCTCTAGTCTTAATTGTTTGGCAAATTCGTCCATTAGCTCCATATGAATTTCGAGAACTTGGGATACGGAGATATCGGCAAAAAATGATAGATTAACGAATTCATCAATTTTTTGATTGAGGCTATCATTTTTTTCTAAGAAATACTCAAGGACGATCGACCGATAGATGTTCTTTAAGCGTTCAATATACTCTTTTCTATCTTCAGGAGATAGATTGCGTAGGAATAATCGTGAATCGCGTTTGTAATACACCCCCAAATACCCCAATCTTTCATTAAGCTTTTGCGCTAGTCTCTGTTGTTGGACATTTAAAGATTCTGATGCGGCAGTATATGGAATGTTGACGAAGACTTGATGTTGAATTTGTGGCGAGATCTTGATAAAAGTGGCGATCGCCTGATCGATAATAATTGGTAGATCTGGGAGCTGATCGCGGTGAATGCTGATACTAGCTCGGTAAAAGTCTTTTGATTCGCTGTATTCATAGGGAGGTTCGCTTTGTTCGTACAGATCTTCTAGAACTAGTATGGTAGGTATGAAAATATTTAACTTACCGAGGCGATCGAAGACAGCCTCAATATCTCTCCTGATATCTTTAAATATAACTAGACAATCTTGGGCATTTTGAGTTTTTGTTAGTAAACTTACAATTGCTTCAACATCTGAAACTACCGTAAAGGTGTATCGCTCCTCAGGTAAAAAGATGGCAAGGCTAGATTTAGTTTGGTTGACATTTGCTTCTGCCACCAAACAGCATACTTGTAGATTGGACAACACAGGCACTGGCTATTGGTGGTTGGAATGGCTGGGACTTTATCTTAATCTTTATTTTCGCACTTAAATAGCGAAATCATGTGAAATTGATGATTGTACTATATATAAAAATTTATAGACTGTTAACGATGAATAGCACTTACTAAAAATGACCCGTAAGGGTTTTAGCATATGGACTCCCTCATCTTAAATCAATCTTTAGAGATATATGGACAGTCGCTAGTAGCTATTTGCCGACTGCCCACGGATATCTCCGAAGCATTAGCCTTGCTTAAAAAAGGATGGTCTAATGTTGTAGTGCTTGATCAAAACGATCTGCCACAAGGATTATTTAATGCAAGATGTTTGCTAAATTGGCAATCTGAATCGGTTAGTTTCTCGTTTATTGCGCCATCGCTCGCGTTAGAAGACATTGATCTAGAGCCATTGCCTGCGATTTCGATGGCGATGACGATCGCTGATTTTTTGCAAAGAATTTCACAATATCGCCATTCCGCTGAGGTTTGGGCTTTGGTCGATGCCAAGGGCAAATTCACGGCGCTTCTCGAAGTTACAAAATTACTGCGATCGCTCATTCAAATTGAACAAAGTCAAAGCCCGTCGATTACTTCGCTGCTATTGCCCCTGATCTATCAATTGCCCTTACCTGTAATGATTAGCGATTTAGATGGGGCGATCGTGGGCATGAATGCGGCTTGGCGCAATAGTCTGCATGAGAGTTTAGCCAATATTGTCAGTTCTACGACCGCTGACCTATTGCAGGAAGAGGACGCGATGAATGCGGGATTTGCGGCCGACGATCCGCAATTGCTGCAAACTACTCCCGTAACTCACCAGTTCTGTACGACTGATGGTGCATCTTTTACATGGCAAGTAATCAATGTTTCTTTACAGGGGGCTTTGCAAGGGTTGGATCTCTCGATCGCCTACGATATTACGGCGCAAAAAAATCTGGCGCAAGAATTATCAGGTTTAAGTCGGGTCAAGGATGAATTCTTAACCTGCATCAATCACGAGCTAAAAACGCCGTTAACCTCGGTAATTGGCATTGCTAGTTTATTGACCAACCATACTTTTGGAGAACTGAACGATCGCCAAAGCCGCTATGTAAAAATGATTCACCAAAGTGGGCGGCAACTGGTTTCGATCATTGATAATATTTTCGACCTCGCTAAGGCTGAGTCGGGGCAATTGGAGTTATACGCCGAGACGGTTTCCGTACGAGAAGTTTGCCAAAAAAGTATTCAGCAGGTTAAGAAGCTCGTTCAGCAGGATTCTACGATTTTCCGTAACTATCACTTTGAGGAAGGATGGGAACTGGATATTCAGCTCGATATCGAGCCCACAGTCCAGACCGTTTATGCTGATGAGACGCGATTGCAGCAAATGCTGGTGAGTCTTCTTTCCAATGCCTTTAAATTTAGCTTTTTGCCATCGGAATTGGTGGATGATGAGCCATCTACACCTCCCAAAATCGGAGTTACCGCAAAATGGTGGGAAGGTTGGCTGGCAATTACAGTCTGGGATCAAGGGATTGGAATCCCTGAGGAGAAACAGAACCTAGTATTTCAAAAATTTCAACAGGTAGAAAGTGTTCTCACGCGCCGTTTTGAAGGGACGGGTGTGAGTTTGATATTGACTAGACATTTAGCCCGCTTGCATGGTGGGGATATTACCTTTGTGTCGCAGGTGAATGTGGGTAGCCAATTTACCATTCTATTACCCCCTGAGCCAAACAATCCCCATGTGAAGTTGGGACAGGATCGCCAGCTTGATATGAGTAATAGTCGTTTAGTTTTGATTGTGGAAACTTCGACTGAAGTCGTCGATTGGCTGAGAAATACTCTGACGCAGCTAGAGTATCAGGTGGTAGTGGCGCGATCGGGGACAGAAGCCCTCGAAAAAGCTCGGCGTTTACAGCCATGTTTAATTCTTTTAAGTCCCCATGTGCCGATGTTATCGGGATGGGATGTTTTAGCTTTACTCAAGGGAGATTTAGTAACGCAACATATCCGCGTGGTGATGATGAAACGCCCAGATGAACCGAAAATAGCGGTTCATCAAGCTGATGGAATTTTGCTCAAGCCCCTGAACGCAAACGAACTGAGCCACTTTTTGCCCAACCATGTCCCTACACCTAAACCCCTCAAATTTTTATACTTAAATCAGAATTTGGAAGAGTCGGTTATTGAACTATTGCAAGAGCTAGGGCATTGTCTTTTGGAGGCGGAGGACTTCGCTCAATGTGATATTTTAGCTAAGATCTGGCTGCCAGATCTATTTTTACTTGATGGCGATAATCAGTCTTTATTGCAATGTCTAGAAGATATTAGTCAGTTAGAGATACTTGCCGATTTGCCGATTTTGATCGTTACGAAATCGGCGATCGCGGAAATAAATTGGCTGCAAAAAAGATTTGCAAACTTAGATTTATATGATTGTCTAGGGCTCGATCTAGATCATTTAGATACGGCTAGAGATAAGATTTTGTTGGTTTTACATCAGTCAATCTCTAATGCCATGTGCTATGTTTTACCCCAGTCCCCGCTTGATGCTCGCACCCTAGACCGCAGTCTATGATAATGTAAGTAAAAATGCAAAAACATTAGTTATATAGAGTTTGAGCCATTTCGCGGAACAAATTTGCACAGCGATCGAGCTAGATTTAGGAGATATTATTTAGATTCTGAAGGATTTTAAAAATAGAGCTACTAATTTTTTAAGTGTGAGTGCTGGTTATACTAACAGTTCTATTAATAACCAGTAATAATTTTTTATTTGTATATAAAGTATATAAAAAGTATATAAAAAGAGTTAATTGAGTATTTGATTGAGTAATAGTGCGAATTAGCAAATCTCACTAAATATCACTAAATATCTAAAATATCTAAATATTAAGCTATATATTAAATTGTACTCAGGGAGTGCGAGCCATTATGGATCGAAAGGCTAAGTCCTTAAATACTGAAAATAAAAGTAGGACTGAAGTCATTCGAGTCGGAGTCATCCACTCCCTGAGTGACTCAAGAAGTGACTCAAGAAGCGACTTAAGCAGTGATTCAAGGGGTGAAGATGTGGGCAGCGAAACCCTCATCAAAGAGGCTACCTTGATGGCGATCGCCGAAATTAATCGGTCAGGTGGCATATTAGGTCGAACCATCGATCCCATCGTAGTGGATATTGCCCCAAGCGATCAGAATATTGCCTTGCAAACAAGAGCTTTAATTACTGAACTAGAAGTTAAAAATTTATTTGGTTGTGGGACATCCTCGAATCGCAAAAGTGTGATTCCCCTGCTCGTCAAGACGCAATCGCAACTATGGTATCCCTATAGCTATGAAGGGCTAGAATGCTCGCCTAATATCTTTTATACAGGGACATGTCCGAACCAAGTTGTCCAACCCGCCATTGATTGGCTGCTGCAACATAAGGGCGATCGCCTGTACTTAATCGGGACAGATGGTATTTATTCCCGTACGGTTAATAAGATTATTCGCGCCCAACTGAAGCTGCAAAATGGGCTTCTCTTAGGTGAAGACTATGTTCCGCGTAATATCACTAATTATCGCGATATTATTGCCAAAATTAAGCATATTGCGCCAACTACGGTAGTTATCACCCTTTCCTTAGAAAATGCTGTCACTTTTTTGCGGCAGTATGCTGAAGCGGGAATTACGGCGGCGGAAATTCCCGTGCTTGCTTTACGGTTCTCCGATTTAGAATTGCGGCAGCTAGGCGATCGCCTTCAGCAAGACCAGATTGAGTTAGGAGCGATCACGGGGCATTTGGCTAGCGCTAATTATTTTCAGAGTCTCGATACTAGCCAAAATCAAGATTTTTTGCAAAAAGTAGCCCATTGGTTTGAGGCAGGGCAAAAGCCACTGCCAGCGGTGCATGGAACGATGCAGTCCGCCTATAGTCAGGTGTTTTTATGGAAACAGGCGGTAGAGTCTGCTCAAACCTTTGATGTGATTGCGGTTCGCCAAGCCATCTATGGTCAGAGCTTTGACTCGCCTGCGGGAAAAATTGTCTGCGATCGCAACCAACATATTTGGACAGCCTGTCGGATTGCCGAAATTTCTAGTGTGGGCAATTTTGAGATTCTCCATACCATCGATCCCATTAAGCCAATGCCTTGGTTGGGTGTGGAAGACCTACCTGCAAACACATCCACCGTAGCGATCGAGCTGCTTGCCGATATCACCCAAGGCATTCAGCAGAGTTGGCAACTCGAAAAAGATGCGCAAGATTTGGAAATGACGATCGCGGAGCTCTTAGGGCGAGGACATGGCAAAGGTCGGAATCAACTGGCTCCTGAGATCACCCGTGCGGTGATGTCGAAATTATTTAATGCCAATCAACGGTTGCTGAAGACACAGGCGGATTTGTTAAATGTCGAAGGAGCCCTGCGGGATGCCAATGAATTGCTAGAACAGCGCATTGAGCAGCGGACGATCCAATTACAAAAAACGATCAAGCGTCTTCAAAATGAAGCCACGGATCGACAGCAAGCGGAGATGCTATTAAGGGAAAGTCAGCAAAGATTTTCGGCGATCGCTGACAATGTGCCAGGAGTAGTCTATCGAGCCATCTTACACCCCGATGGCGAAGTCTCAATGCCCTATATCAGTCCCCGTACACAGGAAATATTTGGCATATCGGTGGAGGAGTTCACCGAGCATTTGGAATGGGTATTTGATATGGCTCATCCTGAGGATCGGGCCGAACTCAATGAGATTGTCCAAAACTCCGCTGAGGCTCTGAGCACTTTCGAGCATGAGTATCGGGTTTCCAGTCTGTTTGAGAAAGTGAAATGGGTCAGAATTATTTCGCAGCCCCATCGGCATGAAAATGGCGATACGGTTTGGGATGGCGTGATTATTGATATTAGCCATCAAAAGCAAATTGAAGAATCGCTGCGCCAAGCGGAGGAGAAGTATCGCAGCATTTTTGAACGGGCGATCGAAGGTATCTTTCAAGCGCAACCCGATGGCTGCTATACCAATGCTAACCCCGCCCTCGCCAATATTTATGGTTATGAAACACCTAGCGACTTATTAACTAAAGTTGCGGACGATCCCTATCGGTTATTTACAGAGCCTGAGCGCTATCAAGATCTCCTGCATCAGATTTCCACTAATGGTGCGGTCAATGGTTTTGAGGCGCTGGTTTACAAGAGCGATCGCAGTATCATTTGGATTTTGATTAATGCTAAAGCCAATTACGATCAACAGGGGAATTTCATTTCCTACGAAGGGCTGGTGCAAGATATTACGGAACGCAAGCAAACCGAGCAAGCTCTGAAAGCGGAACAGGAAAAATCGGAAAATTTATTGCTCAATATTTTGCCCAAGGCGATCGTGAGCGAGTTGAAATTAGGACATAATACGATCGCCTCTAGATCGGACAATGTGACCATTTTGTTTGCGGATATTGTGGACTTTACGGCGCTATCCACCCAAGTTTCTCCTAACGATCTCGTCACGATGCTGAATGAGATTTTCTCTTCCTTCGATTTGTTAGCCGATCGTTTGGGATTAGAAAAAATCAAGACCATTGGGGACGCTTACATGGTGGTGGGTGGTTTACCCACCGCCCGAGCCGATCATGCAGAAGCGATCGCGGAAATGGCCTTGGCGATGCAAAGAGCTATTGCTCAGTTTAAACGGGGCGATGACACGACTTTTCGGTTACGCATTGGCATTAACACGGGAGCAGTCGTTGCAGGGGTAATTGGCATCCGCAAATTTATTTACGATCTCTGGGGGGATGCGGTTAATATTGCCAGTCGCATGGAATCTCACGGCTTGGCGGGCGGTATTCAAGTCACGCAATCCACCTACGATTTACTTCAAGATAAATATTCCTTCTGGTATCGCGGTAAGGTCTTTATCAAAGGCAGAGGTGAAATGGATACCTACATGCTGCTAGATCGAAAGTTCCCCATGCCTTCCTTAGAAATCCCAGAGTTAAACTCTACGAACGTCTGATGGGCGATAAGTAGTTCAGCATAATTACAAACTAAACCCAGAAGCGAGTACCGCCCGCTGAGCGGGCGGTACTCGCTTCTGGGTTGTAATACCAATTCCCAAAAGTGTGGCTACACTTTTGGGAATTGAAAACCAAACCCAGTAAGGGTTTTAAAATTACAAAATGGCGTAGCCATTTTGTAATTTGGTATAAGTTTATTTATACTTAGCTGCTTACTCGCGATACTATTAGTTATTTACCTTATGACGACGATCGCTTACCTTGGTCCTGCGGGCACTTATTCAGAAATAGCAGCCTTGCGGTATTTGCAGCTTAGTTATCCAGACTTAGAGCCAGATAATGCACAGATGATTCCCTATTCCACCATTCCCCAAGCGATCGATGCGGCTGAGCGGGGACAGGTGGAAGTAGCTGTTGTGCCTATAGAGAACTCTATCCAAGGGGGGGTAACGATGACCCTTGATAGCCTCTGGCAATCGGAGTCCTTGCAAATTCAGCAGGCGATCGTTTTGCCGATCGCCCATGCCCTAATTAGCTGCGCCCAAAATCTTGAGGATATCCAGACAGTCTATTCCCATCCCCAAAGCCTAGCCCAGTGTCAGCGATGGCTCGAACACCACTTACCCAAGGCTCGACAGATTGCGACGGACTCCAATACCGATAGACTCCATCAGGTCGCGGAGGATGCCACGTTAGCAGCGATCGCCTCAAAATATGCTGCGGAAATATATAACTTACCGATCCTGAACTTTCCGATTAACGATCGCCCCGATAACTGCACCTGCTTTTTAGTGTTAGGGCGCACTTCTCCCACTACTCAGGGAACCCATTCATCTCTTGCCTTTAGCCTCGATCGCAATAGACCAGGAGCCTTAGTCAAGACCCTATCCGTATTTGCCGAGCGCCAAATCAATCTAAGTCGCATTGAATCACGTCCCACCAAGCGATCGCTTGGCGAATATATATTTTTCATCGATGTCGAAGCGCCGATCGCCGATCCCAATTTAGATGAAGCCTTAGAAGAGCTAAAAAATGTTACGGAAAACTTGAAGATTCTTGGTAGTTATGCGATCGCTTCCGATGATATAGCTATAGTCACTTAAGTCAGGAAATCAAACCCAATAGAGAGTTGCGGCGCGAAGCGCCGCAACTCTCTATTGGGTTTGATTTTTGTCCTAACATTACTGACTATAGCTAACGTGAGTTCGGGATAATTTGAAATGGTTTTTGAGAAAGGGTTTGCGTAGCAAACCCTTTCTCAAAAATCCCAAAAGTAAAAGCCTTGCCTAGCAAGGCTTTTACTTTTGGGATTTTGAAATTTGCCAGCTTAGTCCGAACTGACGTTAGCTATAAAAAAACTATAAAAAAATTAAAGGGAATTATATTTTTGATTGAGCGAGGCGTTTATTTCGCATTAGTACATTTGCACCTTCATTGGTTTGTTCGATGACCAGTAAAGGCGTGGGCTTGGCACTCTGATCCCAGCTAATTACAGCGAGCCTGCCCTGAATCGTCGGTTGCCAATTCCGATTTTCATCTGAGGCGACCACAAAATTTTCTAGCCCGACCGCTAAATCCTTCAGAATACTTTGCGATCCGTGGAGGGGAATTTTGGCAAGCTTAACATGGATGCGAAAAAGGGTACGCATCTGCGAATCATCATGGTGTTCGGGTTTAAAAGCCACATCAAAAATCACATCAATCTTGCGGACATTGCCACTATCCTCTTCGCTGGGCATTAGCAGGGGGGTGATTTTTTTGCGAAGGTTAACTTTGATCTGCGCCAAAATAATATTGCAGAAATGAGTCTCTTCCATCCTCATGCTTAGATAGTCTAAATTAAACTCACGAGAATGAATTAAGTCGGGATTGCGCTCATGTTCGTCGATGGTATGCAATGCGAGCTTGAGCTTTTTGGTCAGTTCGTCCGTTTTGAGTTTTTCGATTTTTAGTTGTTGGCGACTTTTGCGTAGCTGCCAGTAATTATAGGCGGTCGCTCCGATTGCCCCCCACAGCAGAATTAAAAGTAAGCTTACGCCGATTGGATTTTGGAGTGGAAGCATTGAATGCTCGATATTGCCGATAAAGCCGTCGCGATCGCTAGTTTTAGCTGTCGGTACAGTTTGTAATGAGTACAACATAGCCATGTCCCATTGATTGTTTCCTTAAATAGCCCTCTATAACTATTCCCATGATACGCAATGAAATTAATATGACTGTGTTTATTAAGGAAACTCTATGTGTCGTCACTTGCCTTAACGTCAGTTTGGTTTTCAATTCCCAAAAGTGTAGCCACACTTTTGGGAATTGGTATAAAACCCCAAAGAGAGTTGCCGCGCTCCGCGCGGTAACTCTCTTTGGGGTTTTATGTCCTGATACAGTTGGCGGCAGCTATAAAACCTGTAGCGCAGGCTGCGCGTGCGCTACAGGTTTTAATTTTGGTTTTTAGTTAGCCCTAGCTACTTAATATAGCTAATCAATTTTGGTAAGATTGGCAATTTTCCATTTACCATTTTCAAAATTTAGCGTGCAAACATATCTACCTTTAGATGGTTGGGACTGGGAGTGATCGATTTTGCCATTGACGTACAGAGTGGGGCTTTCATAGATTTCTACAGTCACCTTCGCTTGATCATCTTGAATCCCAAATGCGCCTGCTCGGCTCACCGTAAAATTGCCATAGCTGTAAAAAGCATTATTGCTCTGTAGCCACTCGATCGAACCTTTGCGCTTTTCGTACGCCTCCCCTGTAGTTAGCTCTGCTAATAATTGGCGATCGAAGGGTGGGGCAAACATTTGATTTTTACTGGCTACCAATTTATCGATTAGCCCTACCGCTTCCGCTTCCGATAATGGCGCGATCGCGCCCTTGGACAAATCTGGCTTAGGCGTTGCGCGATCGCCGATGGGAATTGTTGTCGGTGTCGCACTAGGCTCAATAGCTGAGGGATTGGCAGATGGACTGGGGGAATTAGAAACAGGCTTCGCGGTTTGACTGGTTGGGGGCGTTTGGTTATTTGTTTGGTTATTGTTTGGATTATTGGTTAGATTATTTTTCTGGTCACTTGCCTGATTATTAGTTGGATTATTAGTTGGATTGTTGGTTGGATTATTAGTTGAATTATTAGTTTGGCTACTTTGCTGGCTACTGGTTTTATTCGCACTCGTCAAATTGTTGGAGTGATTCTGAGTTGCTATTACCATGCCGAAGGCGATCGCCCCAGCCAATGCGCCAGCCCAAGCAAAGATCCAGAGAGGCTTATTGCCACTATGCGCCTTGCTACCAATAGGATTGCCACTATGCGCCTTGCTATTGGCAGGGACATAGCCCTGTACCGTTTGTGCTGATGTGATCTCGTTATTCCCCTGATTTATCGTCTGATTTATTGTAGGTGGGGCGGCAAGTGGTTGTATAAATTTAGGGGCAGGTGGGGCAGTGAGTAAAATGGTGGGGGGAATTGCTGGAGAAATGTTAGGGGCTAAATTACCGCTATTGATACCCACGATCGTAGACTGAAGCCCATTGCTAGAAGGAGTTACCTGCTGAGTTGGTAAACTATGATCGCCTAACGTTGCCAAGACTTTCCGAATCTCTGAGGCGGATTCATAGCGATCTTTGTAGTGATAGCGGGTCATCTTCGTTAATACATCGACTAAGCCTGATCTGACGGGGACGAGATGCTGCCAAATTAATTCTCCCGTCTGGTAGTCTTCTTGCAGCTCGCGGGGTGGTAAACCCGTTAAAGCCTGAATGCCAATTACGCCGATCGCATAGAGATCGCTATTGGGGCGGGGCTTGCCCTGAGCTTGTTCGCTGGGCATATAGCCCAAAGTACCGATCGCCACCGTAGCGATTGTTTGCCCCTCTTGATTAATCTGGTTTTGGACTTGCTTGATCGCCCCAAAATCGATCAGTACCAACTTGCCATCGGATTTACGGCGAATAATATTATCTGGTTTGATATCGCGATGGATTACCCCGTGACTATGGGTATATTCCAAAATACTTAATAAATCGTCCAATATCTGTATTACTTGCAGTTCGCCTAGCCGATAGCCACGCATTAACTCGCTATCGAGCGATCGCCCCTCGACGAATTCTTCTACCAAATAAAACTCTCCCTGCTGATCGAAATAGGCAAGCAGGCGGGGAATGCGATCGTGATTTCCCAGTTGAGCGAGGGTCTGCGCTTCACTTGTAAAGAGGCGATTAGCGACCTTCAGATATTCGCGATCGCTACTGGCAGGTTTGAGATGCTTGACTACACACAAAGGCTCGTTGGGGATGCGGGTATCGTGAGCCAGATAGGTATGACCAAAGCCACCCTCGCCAAGTTTGCTAGCGATGCGATAGCGTCCATCAAGTAATTGACCAATCATGCTTGACTCCATCTCTGCAATAAATATAACCCAGAGATCCTAAATTAGAGATGTGGTGTAGTATGAATCGACATATCTATTTTTCTGATTTAGACCAATTCACGAAAGTGGGACAACACTTTTGTGAATTAAAAACCAAGGCTCAATAGGTATTTCGGGGAGGTACTTTAGCTTAAATGGCTGAAATGCTTGATGTGCAATAGTTTTAGCCTCAGAGGTCTTTGATAACTGAAACACTCGTCATTAAAAGCATTAAGCCATTTATCATGGTTGATCTCCCCGAAACACCTATAGAGCCAAAACCAAATCCAGTAAGGGTTTTCCAAGCTCAAAATGGCGTAGCCATTTTGAGCTTGGGTATTACGTAGATCCTAGGCTTTAGGTTTTGCTTTAGGTTTTAAGGACACCTTGGTTTATGATGATTAAGCTGTAATGCCTGTAACTAAAGTTAAAGTGCTAACGTCAAAAATGACATAGCCTAGAATAGATATACAGCTTTCAGAGATAGTTTGTAGACAAGGACTAGTAACCTGCTAGCCGCAACTGTTGTTTTGATGATTTATGGCTAGATACACTCAACATTTCTTAGTTGAAATCGCTCCTGAAGACCTACATTCAACGATCGTGAAAACGTTGGAGGGTTGTAACTTGGTAATTACCTACGAAACTGATGACTACGTAATTGCCCAAGAAATCGAGACTAATGCATCATTCGCGAAAATGGTAACCGTAGAAGTCTTGATTCATCGTTCCGAAATAGAAGGCAATCAAGCGAAATTGACCAGTGTCACCAAAAACGCTGAATTGCCGCTTCGGATTAATAATTACTGTCATGGCATCTCCGATCGCGTTTCTAAAGCCTTCTGTGATAGTCAAGCATGGAAACTTTTAGAAGTCACTTCAGGATATTAGACGGTATTTGATTGGGAATAAATGGCAAATTATTATCGTGTACTCGCCGAAAATCGGCAAGCTAGATTTAATTACGAAATTCTCGAAACCCATGAAGCAGGGATCGAGTTGCTTGGTACGGAAGTTAAATCCATTAAAGGGGGAAAAGCAAATCTAAGGGATGCCTATGGGATTGTGCGTAAGGGACAGATAATGCTGCTGAATATGTATATATCCCCCCACCACACAACGAGTTTGTACTTTAACCATGAGCCAACCCGTACCCGTCGGTTGCTGTTACATAAAGATGAAATTCGCAAGTTAATCGTTGGCGTACAGCAGAAGGGATTAACCCTAGTGCCCTTGAAGGTCTATCAAAAGGATGGCTGGATCAAGGTTGATTTAGCCCTAGTGAGGCAGAAAAAGCTACATGATAAGCGGGATGACATGAAAAAACGCGACGATAAACGCGAAATAGATCGCGCCATGAAAAATCGTTAAGTATAGCTATAATCACTTGAGTTAGGACAAATCAAATCCGTAAGATTGCGCCCCGCAGGGGCGCAATCTTACGGGTTTGACTAGCTGTTTGACTAGCTACTTACCATCATTTCCAGTTCGTAAAGGCTTGCGTATAAACCTTGTTTGGCAATCAATTGCTCGTGGCTGCCCGATTCGACGACTTCGCCTTGCTTGAGGACGAGGATACGGTCAACGTTGCGAATAGTTGATAGACGGTGCGCGATGATAATTGTTGTGCGATCGACCAATAGGCGATCGAGGGCTTGTTGGATTAAAAATTCGGTACTGACATCAAGACTGGCGGTTGCTTCATCGAGAATTAAAATCCGAGGATCGCGGATGGCGGCTCGGGCAAAGGCTAGTAATTGCTTTTGTCCACCAGATAGATTTGTGCCCCGTTCTCGGACTTGGGTTGCGTAGGATTCGGGTAGATCTTGAATAAAGTGATCGACATTCATCAGCTCGGCGGCTTCCACAACCTGCTCGAGCGTATAGTCTTCACCAAGGGTAATGTTTTCCTTGATATTTCCAGAGAATAAAAAAGCATCTTGGAGAATTACGCCGACACATCGACGTAGTTCGGCTTGGGTGATATCGCGGATATCCACGCCATCGATCAAAATCCTGCCCTTGGTTGGTTCGTAAAGACGCGACAACAGACGAATGATCGAGCTTTTGCCTGCCCCAGTAGGACCGACAAGGGCAATCTTTTCACCAGCCTTGAGCGTGAAATTGATATCTTTGAGCACGTACTCATCGGGTTTATAGCCGAACCACACATGGTCAAAGCAAATTTCCCCAGTGCCATCAAGGGGGAGGGTCTTGGGATATTCAGGATCTCGAATATCGATCGGTTCTTGCAGGATCGCATTAATCCGCTCGACCGCCGTAAATCCAGCTTGAATCGTGGTGAATTTCTCAGCGAGTTGCCGAATGGGATCGAAAAGTCTTTGGGAGAAGAGTACGAAGGCCGAAAGCTCGCCAAAGGTGAGATTTTTTTGGACGATCTTGCCACCGCCTAGCCAGAGAACTCCTGCGATCGCCACCAATGCGATCCATTCAAGGGTCGCTGATACCGCAGAATCATGGAAGACGGTGCGGTTGACCTCATCTACATATTGCTTGTTTACCTTGAGGTGTTGCGCTGCGTTAAACTTTTCGCGACGGAATAACTGAACGATATTCGCGCCAATAATATTTTCTTGAAGAATTGAATTCAGCTCGGATAGGCGATCGCGAGCCTTAAAGTTGGCTAGGCGATATTCATGTTGAAAGTAAATAATCAATCCTGTCACGGGGATAACCATCGCCAATAGCATTAATGCTAAATCCCAGCGGAGGAAAAACATGAATATGGCGATCGTGCCAATGGCGGCAAAATCGCTCAATACGCCAACCGCACCCGTAGCGAATACATCGCCTAGGGCTTCAACGTCACTGGTTAGCCGCGTGATCAGCTTGCCAACGGGAGTGCGATCGAAAAAACTAGTGGATAAAGAGGTGACATGACGGAATAGATCGGCACGAATATCGGCGGTGATTTTCTGCCCGACCTCTTGCACCAAGTAGCCCTGCCAAGATTGAAATGCAAGTCTTATGGCGATCGTGAGTAGGATGACTAGGCAAATCCATCGCAAACCCAACAAATCGCCGCTTTTAATCGGTCCATCAATGGCTTGCTGTACCAAAATAGGCTGTACAGCGCTAGCGATCGACAGAGGTAGGAGTAAAAGCAGCGATATGACAAGTTGTTTAGAGTTTTGCTTTGCGTAGGGCAGGAGACTCAACATCAACCGCCAGTCATTACTTTTGAGGCGATTTACCGATGGAGAATTGGCAGAGCTTGGCTTGGAGGAGTTGGTCACTATTCGAGATCTCTGTTACCGGGGTTACGTGATGGATCGCTATTGAGGAATCCAAAGACAAACAAACTGATGAAGAATATGACTGTGATATAGACCACTATTTTTAAAGTAAGCATAAATAAATAATCTCCGTATAAATATCTAATAATTTATCCTATGTTAAATCTTATAGGAAAAGATGGGAATTCCTTATACTTCCTTAAGATTGGCTATTTTGTGTTGAGTATAAATACTTAAATAGGTAGCTGGGTATAATTAAAAACCCCAGAATCTGTAGCGCACGCGCAGCGTGCGCTACAGATTCTGGGGTTTGCGCCTAGCCATTTACCTAATTGGAATCTAATTGAAGGGAATGGGGCTTCGTACATGCAGCTAAAAAAACTGTCCTAGGAGCTGCGATCGCTCTATGTATAGGGACACCTGACTGGCGATCGCCCGCAATAACTTTTCGTCAAATTTTGAATAGGACAGGGTAATTTCATGGACGTTTTCTAAGGTGATTGAAACATCTTGAACCTTACGATTTATTAACTGAAAAACGCCGATCGTCCTTTTTTGTGAGTCAAACATTGGTACTGCCAAAACTGAGCGAGTCCTGTACTCAATATCGCGATCGAAGGTCTTGTGATGGCGATATTCCGCATTATCGGGTAGGGCATGGGCATCAGATAGGTTAAGCGTTTCGCCAGTGAGGGCGACATAGCCGACGATACTGTCTTGATTGAGGGGAACTGCAAAATTAACGAGAGAGCGATCGGGCTGGGAGTCGTTTTGAGAAACTTCAAAGCAGACAGTATGAACTGAAGTGGAGCGATCGATAAGATAAATACTGCCTGCGTCACTGGCAGTCATTTTGCGGGTAGAGCTTAGTGCTAACTCTAAGAAAGCTCTTAGGTCTTTTGTGTTAGTTAAAGACATGGCTAATGCCAACAGATCGTCGAGTAAGCATTTGTAATAGTCCACTTGCTCTACTAGTAACTGAGGACTCAATTGGGAGAGAGCCTCAGAGGTTTCTGTTTGCCAGCCTAATTCAGGGGTCATGGATATCGCCAGTATCTTGGTTACGTCCTGCTTAACCTAAATAAAACTAAGTCATTAGTTATAGCAGTTCTATCTATGCGAACAATACTAGCAAAATCACCTCAGAAAAATACTAAATCTCAATAAGTAGAGGGGAGGATTTTGCAAGCCCCTCTACCTGTTGAGAGTTATTCTGAGAGCTATTCCTCGTCGTCGTCATCGTCCCCATATTGGAGATCGTCAATGGGATAGACATCTGGCCAAGCAGATGCTCCATGCTCATATACATCAATGCCGATGCGATCGGCTTCAGGATTGACCCGCAACATACCTAAGGCTTTGAGGGAGCCAAACATTAGAAATGAGAAGACAACTGCAAATACGGCGATCGCGGCTACACCTCCTAGCTGCACCCCCAGTAAGTCAAATCCGCCACCCAAGAATAAGCCCGATTTTTTATTGATCGTGAGTGCTGGATGCCCAAATAAACCCACGGCGATCGTCCCCATCATGCCGCAGGATCCATGGACGGCGAATGCGCCTACAGGGTCATCAATCTCGAACCATTCAATGATGTCTACTACTATTAAGACAAGTACTCCTGCCACAAGCCCAATGAGGGCGGCGGCCCAAGGCATGACATAGGCGCAACCTGCTGTAATGGCAACTAATCCTGCAAGTGAGCCATTTAGTCCGCAAAAGAGGTGCCACTGACGGAAGCGGAAATAAATGTATAAAAAGGCTGACATTGCTCCAGCCGCCGCAGCTAAGGATGTATTGACAACGACTAGACTAACTAGCCCAGGATTGCTCATGGTTAGGGCTGATCCTGGATTAAATCCATACCAACCAAACCAGAGGATCATTGCGCCAATGGTGGCATAGCCGAGGTTATGGGCTGGTGGAATCTGTCCCCAAATGCGATCGGGGCGCGGTCCCAGTAAATAGGCTCCAACTAAGGATGTCCATCCCCCGACCGTATGCACGACGGAACTACCTGCAAAATCGTGATAATTAAGTTTGTTAAGCCATCCCCCACTATTCCAAGCCCAATGGACTACCAGTGGATACATAATTGCACCCATGATAATGGTGTAGATTAAGTCGCCTTTAAAGTCAGTGCGTTCAGCCATTGAGCCCGTGGTAATCGTGCTTGATGTGGCGGCAAAGGCAAATTGAAAGAAGAAGAGAGTTAAGGTATTAATGGGAGCGCTAGAGCCACCTGCACCCATCGCATATTCGATCGTTCCGTTATTGATCGTAAAGGCATTATTTAAGAAGAATCCGTCCGTTCCCCATAAACCGTTGCTGGTTGTACCAAAGGCGATCGCAAAGCCCGTTGCCCACCAAGCTAGAAGTGTGGTTGCGGCATCCACGAAATTTTCGGCAAGGGTATTAACGACCGATGTTTGCCGCACTAGCCCCGCCTCTAGCATGGCAAAACCGCATTGCATAAAAAACACTAAGAAGCCTGTAATGAGTACCCAAGTTGTATCAATGGATAGGCGTAGTTCCCCTGTGGTTTTACTCACTGATTCTAAGGTCGTACTCTCGACTGCTTGGGCGATCGTTGGCGTAAATGCAGCAAATATAGCTGCCCCAATCGCGATCGCCAAAAAACGTGCCAAATAATTCTTTCTTTTTATGGTGACTTTTGTCATGATTGTATTCACGAGCCGTTGTTAGGATTATTAAGATTAGCTTCTACAGAAGCAGTAGGATCATGCACGTAAGGTGATGATTTTGCTCTTTAGATGCTTATAATTTGCATTTATTCCTCTAAAATTTGGTAATGTGTCGTTCATCCCCATATTTCGATCGCTAGAGAAATAAATCAAAGATTCTTAGAAATTGATGTTCGCTCAGCCCTTATTTGTTATACGTTTAAAGGACGATCTGTAAAAGTGTCGATTAGTACAGTCAATATTGAGTAATTCCTACAAAAGGAATTCTAAATCTGTTACTACAAATATTTAGGGGAGTCGGGAAGGGCAAGGACTTTCGCAATAATCTGTGATCTTTGTCACAAAATTGGGGGGTTGCGATCGTCATTTTGATGTGAGAGCAGTCACCACTTTAAAAAATAAAAAGATAGATAATTTTTTCACTAGCGACGTATCTACATAATTTTCCCCGCAAGAATGCCTCCTGCGGGTTTTTTATATCCAAAAATATTTAGATCTAAATATTTTAGATAACGTCAGTAAGGGTTAATACCAATTCACGAAAGTGTGACAACACTTTTGTGAATTAAACACCAAACCCAGTAAGGTTTTGAGATTCCCAAAATGGCAACGCCATTTTAGGAATTGGTATAAGCTGGCAAATTTTAAAAAAGCCCAAACGTAAAAGCCTTGCTTAGCAAGGCTTTTACGTTTGGGCTTTGAGAAAGGGTTTGCTACAGTTCCTTGACTTAGGAAAAATCAAACCCCAAATATGAGTGGCGGCGCTTCGCGCCGCCACTCATATTTGGGGTTTAATGATTCGTTACAATGTTATGGAGAAGGTTAGTAGCAAATTGCCAATACAGAGAATTATGTACTTAACATGGCTGGATAGTAATTCATGGCTGATTGAGATTGCAGGTAAGCGAATTCTGCTCGATCCTTGGCTAGTGGGAGATTTGATGTTTGGTAATGCCGCATGGTTTTTTAAGTCCGCGCGAATTACGGCGAGAGACATTCCTCAAAATATTGATTTGATATTGCTGTCCCAAGGTTTACCAGATCACGCCCATCCGCCGACGCTGAAGCAGCTAGATCGGCATATTCCTGTGGTGGGTTCTCCTAGTGCGGCTAAGTTGGTCAAAGAACTTGGTTATCAAGATGTGACTGCCCTTGCCCATGGTGAAGTGTTTCGTATTCCCCACCTTTTGGAAATCAGCGCTGTGCTAGGTTCGCCCACGGGACCTACTACCCTCGAAAATGGTTATATTTTGCGCGATCTTGTGGAGGGAAAAAGCCTTTATTACGAGCCTCATGGTTATCATGCGGCGGCGATTCGCGAGTTTGCCCCGATTGATGTGGTGATTGCGCCCACGATTGATTTGAAGTTGCCCTTGATTGGGACTGTCATCAAAGGTCAGCAGGGCGCTTTGCAGGTGGCAAAGTGGTTGAATCCACAGGTAATGCTACCCACGGCAGCAGGTGGTGATTTGAGTTATAGCGGTTTATTGCTGAATATTCTGAAGGCAGAAGGAACCGTTGATTCCCTGCGATCGCTATTTGCAGAAAATAATATTTCCACAGAGGTGATCGAGCCGAAACCTTGGGAGCGATTTGAAGTCAAACTCCAGAAATTAGCCCAAAAAACTTAAAAAAAGGGAGCGCTAAGCGCTCCCTTTTTTTAGGGTCTTAGAATTTGACTGAGGCGGTTTTCTTTTCGGGCAGTTGCGTATATTCGGCTACGATTTTACGAAATTCTTCGCCATCGAGGGTTTCTACATCTAAGAGAATATCGACGAGGCGATCGCATAAATCGCGATTTTCTTCAATCAATTGTTTTGCATGGTTGTAGCAGTTTTGGGCAATCTGACGAATTTGGCGATCAATGCGATCACCTAGTTTAATGGAATAGTCACTTTGGGGCATGAAATTGCGTCCTAAGAAGACTTCACCACTTTCGGATTCTAATGCGCCCAATCCTAAATCAGACATACCGAACTGCGTCACCATTAAGCGAGTTAGTCTTGCCACCTGTTGAAAATCACCTGATGCGCCTGTGGTGATTTCCGCATCGCCAAATACTACTTCTTCGGCAGCTCTTCCGCCAAGCATCATGGTGATCGTATCGAGGATCTGTGATCGTGATTCGAGTCCATACTCTTCGTCGGGAACTCCCTTGGCAAAGCCACCGATACCGCCAGAGCGAGGGATGATCGTGATTTTATCTAGGAGAGATGCATTTTTGAGGAGGGTCATCACTAGGGCATGACCAACTTCATGGTAAGCAACTAGACGCTTTTTCGAGCTGTCCAGCATGGGTTTCATACTTAAGCCGATCGTAATGCGATCAATTGCATCGGCAATTTCTAGTTCCCCGATCGCTTCCTTATAACGTCGGGCGGCTAGGATAGCAGCTTCATTAAGGAGATTTGCTAAGTCAGCCCCTGCAAATCCTGGAGTTAGGCGGGCAACTGATTCTAACGAAACATGTTCGTCGAGTTTTTTGTTACGGGCATGAACTTTCAGAATTTCTTGCCGACCCTTGTAATCGGGGTAGTCAACGGTAATTTGGCGATCGAAACGTCCTGGTCTGAGCAATGCGCTGTCTAATACATCGGGGCGATTAGTTGCTGCTACCACGATTACGCCTGAATTGCCCTGAAACCCATCCATTTCTGTGAGCATTTGATTGAGAGTTTGCTCACGCTCATCATTCCCGCCGCCAATGCCAGCCCCGCGCTGCCGACCGACTGCATCGATTTCATCGATAAAAATGATACAGGGAGCATTATCCTTGGCTTTTTGGAACAGATCGCGGACGCGGGAAGCCCCTACGCCGACGAACATTTCTACAAATTCGGAGCCCGATAACGAGAAGAAAGGAACTCCAGCCTCTCCTGCGATCGCCTTAGCAAGTAAGGTTTTACCAGTCCCTGGAGGACCGATTAGCAATACGCCTTTGGGGATTTTTGCGCCGACCGCAGTAAAGCGATCGGGTTGTTTGAGAAATGTAACGACTTCCTGTAATTCTTCCTTTGCCGTATCAATCCCTGCCACATCATCAAACATGATGCCTGTTTTCGCCTCAGGTGAAAATCTAGCTTTGGTTTTGCCAAAGCTAAGGGTTTGTCCAGGACCGCCAGGAGCGTTACTGAGACGACGCAGCACCATTAATAAGATGAAAATCAGTAACATTGGCACAAAAAATGTGCTTGCCAATTGCCAGATTAAAGTTGGCTGCTGAGGCGCTTTTACTGCAATATCGACATTGTTTTCGCGTAGAGCCTTCATCAATTCGGTATTGCCATCACGGGCAATTAAGTCAACCCTGACTTTGCGCCCATCTTTCAAAACCGCTTCCGCCGCTAAGCCGTTACTTTCAAGATCGATTTTTTGGACACGATTCTCTTTTACATTGGAAAGTAGCTCGGTATAGCCTATGGTGGCAGCAATTTCACCGTCAGCCCTTGCCGCCGATGGTACGGCGATCGCTACACTTTGCAATATCGCTAAACTCACGACCGTCGTTTTGACGCGTCGCCAAAAAGTTGCCAAAAAGATTTTTTTTCCAGAAGACATCACTGCCTGTCGCTCCTTATTGCCCCGTCGATGCGGTAATCGGTTGACTTAACTATTCACCTAGTCTAATGCATTCGCTTAAAACCTGTCATAAAGTAAAGATGACATCTAGCCGACAGAAAAGAATGATGAATTGGATTGTTGCCAACATAAAGTGGATCATGCTCTTGTCTGGTATTCTGACCTGCACGCTATTTTATGCGGCGATCGCCCCGCAAGCTGCCCTGCATTCTTTCTTTGGTGATGTTCTAGAAGGTCAACTTTCGGAAATCATTGTTCGTAATTGGGGTGCTTTAATCACGCTTGTAGGCGCGATGCAAATTTATGGGGCGTTTAACCCCTTAAGTCGTTCATTAATTGTAATTATTTCAATTGTTAGCAAGCTGACCTTTGTTAGTTTAGTGCTGATTTACGGTAGACAATATCTTGGTCAAGCAAGAATCGCGGTAGTGATTGATTTGCTAATAGTTGGATTATTTGTTGTTTATCTGGTCGGCGATCGCAAAAAAGTCACTACTTAAATAATGCATGACTAATGCACGTACAGACCCAATTTTTGGTGGTGTGGCAATGCCACACCACCAAAAATTGGGTCTGTCTTAAGAGAGTTCGTCCCTGAGGGGTGCACTCTCTTAAACTATTTAGGATTACGATATATGTTAAGAAGCATAGCAATTTTAGAAAAAGATAGATTTACTTCATATTCTCTATAATCGCTGTGAGACAATTGCATTAAAATACACGCAAGTAACGCTACGCATCTTTAGCATATTTATCTCTTTATCCATGAACGCCACAACAAATATTCAGCCCTTTTCAGCCGACGATTTTGCCAATGCCCTCGCCGAACATAACTACGAATTTGCTGTGGGGCAAATCGTGAAGGGTAAGGTAGTCTCCGTTGAAAGTAGTGGCATTTATGTCGATATTGGCGCTAAATCTTTAGGTTTCCTTCCCATAGAAGAAGCAACTCTTAGCGGGTCTTCACGCTCCAATAGCGATGCTTTCCCCATTGGCAACGAGTATGAGTTTTTGATTATCAGTAGCCAGAATGCTGATGGTGAAGTGAAGCTATCTGTGCGTCGTCTGCTATTTAAGCAAGCTTGGCAAACTCTGCGCGATTATCAAGCTGAGTCTAAGGTTTTTGAAACTAAGGTCATCGGTACTAATAGTGGCGGTGTGATTGTGGACTCGGTAGGATTGCGAGGCTTTATACCACGATCGCATCTTTCGGACACCTCCGATCTGGCTAAATTGGTGGGCAAGATTTTGCCTGTGGTCGTGTTGGATGCCGATGAAACCCGTAAAAAGTTAGTCCTTTCTAATCGTCAGGCTGCGAAGCTGGCGGCGATGAATCAACTCGCGAAGGGGCAACTGATTACAGGCAAGGTTACCAATATTCGTCCCTTTGGAGCCTTTGTCGAATTTGCTGGAGTGTCAGGACTGCTGCATATCAAGGAAATGAGTCAAAAGCCCGTCAACGATCCCACCCATGTATTTCAAATCAACGACACCATCAAGGCTGTGGTAGTGGATATTGACGAATCTCGCGATCGCATAGCCCTTTCTACCAAGATTCTCGAACTTCATGCTGGCGAAATGTTGGATAACTCTGCCCAAGTATTTGCTGAAGCCGAGGAACGGCTTGAAAAAAATATCAGTAAGCTGTGGGAAGCCTAAGCGTATAGTGAGAAGCGATCGCTATATAATTTGTTTTGGCATGAGTAAGCATTGCTTTGGCTTAATATATTAGTAGTTCTGAAAATATTTAAAATAAGCAAAAAAGAGTCAAATTTATGGAAACTAATTTTCTTGGTCTTTTGGCAACCGTCCTCGCTGTATTTGTCCCCACTGTCTTCTTGCTAACCCTCTATATCCAAACATCTAGCCGTGAAGAAGGTCAGAGCAGCAAGTAAATAAACTAAATGGCTAAGTTCCTGCTATTTATAGCTATAGCCAAATAAGTTAAGACATAAAATCCAGAAGAGTGTTGCGGCGCTTTGCGCCGCAACACTCTTCTGGATTTTGTTTTTGTCCTAATATAATTGGCTAAAGCTTTTAAAGTTTTTCTTGTGGTTCGTTTGATCGATAATTGCTGTAATACCAATTCACAAAAGTGTGGCTACACTTTTGTGAATTAAAAACCAAACCCAGTAAGGTTTTTAAAATCACAAAATGGCGTAGCCATTTTGTGATTTGGTATAAGTCCTGCTGAAAATATTCAGATATGGGAAACATTGATTGGATGAAAAAGTTTGCTGATGAAGATTTTTTGCTTGAATAGGCGATCGCCACAAATGTTTGGAGCGCGATGGCAAAATCTAAAGCCTTATAATTGTGTAGCAATTAGGTAGCAAAAATTATGCGATCGCCGATTCATATTTTCTCAGTTGCGGAATATTTAGAAGCAGAGAGTAAGAGTGAGGTTCGCCATGAGTATTTAGGCGGTCAGGTTTTTGCGATGGCTGGGGGGAGTAAGGATCACAACATCATTACTTTAAATATTGCTAGTCGTTTACGTTCTCTGTTGCGGGGTAACGTTTGTGATGTTTTTATGTCGGATATGAAGGTCAAGTTAAAGGCGGCTAATCAAAATAAGACAATATTCTATTATCCCGATGTGCTGATTACTTGCAATTCTGAAGATCGGGATAAATATTTTGTGAATTATCCTTGTGTTATTTTTGAGGTTTTGTCACCCAGTACGGAAGCAAGCGATCGCCGCGAAAAGTTGGTTAATTATCAAACGATTGGTAGTTTGCAGGAATATGTTTTAGTTTCTCAAGATGAAATTAAAGTAGAAGTTTATCGGCAAGATTTGCAAGGGGATTGGACAATGGAAATTTTGGGCAGTAAGGATACTTTAGTCTTAAATTCGATAAATCTATCGCTAACGATGGCAGATATCTATGAGGACATTTTTTAGATCGCCTATCAGCATATCTAAATGCGATCGCTATATTATTTCAATAATGATCTAAATCCTGCTTGGTTAAAATGTTCATCCGCAGTTAACGCGTTGGCAATTGCTCGATTTTGCATGACTACGAATGAAATACAGTCAACTAGTCCCCATTCTTTATCTTGACGACTTCTGAATAACTGAAAAGCTGCACTATACAGTTCATTTGTCACAGGAATTATCTCAACATTTGGATCTAATTCAAGGGATTCTAGAAGTTGAATTGCACCAATTCTATATTTTTGTTTAGAGAGTGCATTGCCAATTTCTAACAAAATTGCTTGAGTGGTTACTAGTCTTATGTTTTGGGTTTCAATCTGTTCAGCAAGTTCAACTGCTTTTGCATGATTTTGATCTGTAATTGCAGATAGGGCGATCGCAAAGGATGTATCTAAAAAGACTTCACGCATTTTCTGAAATATTTTCTCCATACAAGTACTGGTCTAGATTTTCCGACCAGTCTGGTTGACCTTGCAATTTTAAAGATTTAGCAGTTTGTAAGAATGATTTTGAGGTTGGCTTGTTATCAGGCAATAGGCTTTCAACAATAATCCTTACTCTCGTACCTGATTTGATGTTTAAGGGAACTTCAGGTACAAGGGTTTCACCATCGAAGAGAGCATCTAAGGTTTGAATCATGGTTTTTTGCTTATGCTGCTTTGTTGTAATTATATTGCTCGATCGCCTATCAGCACATCTACAATGCGATCGCTTTCGATATATAGCTGCCGCCAAGTGTATTAGGACATAAACCCCAAGAATTGACAGGCGGCGCTTCGCGCCGCCTGTCAATTCTTGGGGTTTGATTTGTCCTCATTCAAGTGACTGTAGCTATAAACACCAAACCCAGTAAGGTTTTGAGATTCCCAAAATGGCGTTGCCATTTTGGGAATTGGTATAACGCTTCCGTGCGATGGTCAAGAACTTCAAAAAAACAAAAACTGGTGCAGCAAGTAACTCTCACCGCACCAGTCTTTAGTTTTCAATTCCTTTATTAAGGCGCTAAAGCATTGCCTCTTAGCAAACTACCGATCGTCTTGGCGGTAATCTTCAACTGTGTGAAAGGATTAGCAGGGACGACGGTTTTGTAGAGATAGCTGTCAAAGGTAAGCTTTTGGACATCCTTATCCGCACACATTTCTACAAAGGCTTCACGGGTAGCATTTGTGGCATAAAACACGTTCTGGAGAATGTCTAGGACTTTATAAGTCAGACCATACTGCTTATCCCAACGTTTGATATAGACCTTGAGATCGGCTTCGGTGGGGATGCGCTTACCAGCTTCAGCAAATTCCACGATCGCTTCCGCACACATCCGACCAGACTTAGCCGCAAAATAAATACCCTCACCACTGGACTTAGTGACGTAGCCAGCCGCATCGCCAACTAAGGCGACGCGACCAACGACACGACGGGGACGGGGATGTTCAGGAATGGGATGGGCTTCAACCTTAATTACTTCGCCACCTTCGATTCTGGGCAAAGCGCGAGCGCGGATGCCTGCTTGCAATTGCTTGATCATGCGTTGGTTTTTATGCATCGTGCCAGTACCAACGGCGACGTGATCGTATTTGGGGAAGACCCAAGCATAGAAATCAGGCGAAACATCATCGCCCACATACATTTCAGCTAAATCTTTGTAATACTCCATTTTGTCTGGAGAGATGCGGATGCGTTCTTGGAAGGCGATCGCATAGTTATAGTCACCAGCATCGATCGCTTTAGCAACTACGGAGTTAGCCCCGTCAGCACCGACGATGAGATCGACTTCGAGAGTCCGCATGATCCCTTCGTTACCACCCTCGGCAAAATCTGAGTAGGTGAGGACATAGGGCTGCTTGCCATTCTCCGTGATCTTGATATCAAGAATCCGACCATTAATTAGTTTTGCGCCAAGGTCAGCAGCGCGATTGCGTAAAAATGCATCTAAAATTTCGCGACGGCACATACCGATATATTCATCGGGATTGTCTAATTTAATGTCTACCTCCACATTGCTGGGAGAGATCATTTTCATGTTGCGGACGCGGCGATCGATAATTTCAGGGGGTAAATCAAATTCAGAAACCATACATAGAGGAATTGCTCCACCGCAGGGTTTGGCGTTGTCCAGTTTACGCTCAAATATGTAGGTCTCAATTCCTGCTTTGGCAAGTGTTTCAGCCGCACAGGAACCCGCAGGTCCGCCGCCTACAACAGCAACTCGTAATGTCAAAATGCGCTCCTAAAGCTTTATTTAATCGGGTTTTAACTAATTTGGATGTTAGCATTGCCACCTATGCGATTGGGGCAAAATTGATGAATATTAACATTTGTATTGTTTTGTATATCGCTGAGGTTGCTGTTTTCCCAAAATCCATAAAGATGGGTGGCGGCGCTTAGCGCCGCCACCCATCTTTATGGATTTTGGCGTTTTTCAAGTAAGCGGCGTATACTCCCTTCCCACCACAGAAATAGACATATAAAACTAAGAAATTAGACGTTGCGGCGCTTCGCGCCGCAACGTCTAATTTCTTAGATATGGAGAAACCGACAGATGAATGAGGCTGTGTTGTAAATGTTGTGTTAGTTTTTAGGGAGATCTCACAGACAGAGCTAAATATGAAATATCTCACAGACGCGATCGCCAATATTTCCTCGCAGGTTGCTAGATCTGCCGCCTCGATCGCCTCGATCGCCTTATTTAGTCTGCTGGGTGGCATCTTTGCCCAACCTAGCGAAGCTGCTGACACCATCAACTTCCGCTTTAATATTTTTGAAGTTTCCGTATCCGTTGATGACCTCGAAACTTTTTCTAAAACTGGCGAATTGCGAGGTGCGCTGGAAACTGCATCCCGCTATATTTCTGCGGCAGACATGGCGACTTTTCGGCGGATTCTCACCGAGCGAGCCGATGTGCCTGTGGCGCTACTGTCTAGATTTTTATACACATCCCAAGGAGAAAGGGCGTTAGATATCCTCGGAGATTTTATTAGAACTGGCCCCGAACTATCAGGTAATCGTGCGATTCGGGCTGCTGCTGTTTTGGCAGATGCCGATAAGGAGACTGGTTTGTCTTTGCTCGGCTTTTTACGAAAATTTCCAACATCGGATATTTATTTTGACATTCAGGAAGGACTACAGACTGTTGGTGAATTGAGCGACCTGCTGCAAAATACCCAAAAAGTTGTGCAAATGGTTAATGACGAAGCAATTAAAACTGCCAAGGCAACTGCATCCAATTCCACCCCTTCTATAGCTCCGCTAGCTGATTTGCGCGATAAGGGTAATGTTTCATGGGAGCGGACTAGTCTCAAAGCGCCAGCCCTAGATAACCGCTATGAGATTCCCTTTTATTTGTTTATTCCCAAAACTACTAGCTCTAAGTCCGAACCTTTGCCAGCGATCGTCATCTATCCTGGATTACTGTCTAACCGCGAACCATTGCTCTACCTTGCTGAACATTTAGCATCCTATGGATTTGCGGTGGTATTGACGATTTCCCCTAACAGCAGTGATGAACAATTAAATAAATTGATTATCGGTGCGGCTAGTGAGATTGCCCCACCTGAAAGCTTTATCGAGCGTCCACAGGACATAACTGCCGTTCTAAACTATCTCGAAAAATCGCCCCAAACGGCTAATGTGAATTGGCAAAATGTGGGCATGGTTGGACATTCCTTTGGTGGTTATGCTGCGCTGGCTTTGGTCAGTGATGCCCAGCTTCAATTTGCCGATCTCAGTGAGGCCTGTCAAGGCAAGTATAAATGGAATGTATCCCTACTGCTGCAATGTGTGGCTTTAAGATTGCCCAACCAAAACTATAAGTTAGGAGATCCAAGGATTAAATCAGCGATCGCAGTTAACCCCGTGACTAGCCATGTCTTGGGCAAAGCTAACCTGAGCAAGATCACAGTCCCGATCGCGATCGTCGGTAGTGCGGATGATACCTTTGCTCCCGTGGTTTCCGAGCAAATTGTGCCCTTTACATGGTTGACTACCCCTAATCGCTACTTAGTGCTGCTTAATCGTGCGGGACATACTGCGGTAACGGCTGTTACCTCCAGCGATCGCCTCAGTCCCGAAATCAGTAGCGCCTTAGCAGGTCCCAACCCGATTGCCGCACAGGACTATCTCAAGTTGCTGAGTGTTGCTTTTTTCAAAACATACTTAACGCAAGAGACGGGCTATGCTGGCTATATCACCACCGACTATTTTGCGAATATTTCTACCACTGATGCTCAGGTGAGTCTATTGCGATCGCTCAGCAGTGACAAAATTGATTCGGCAATTAGAAATTAGCTAAAACTATACAAACCTCAAGACGAGAAGGTTGGCGCGAAGCGCCAACCTTCTCGTCCTAAGGCAAGTGGCTACGTGGTTACAGCTCGTAGCAATTAAGGCGAAAAAAATTACTTAATGCTTCTTAACAAGCCAACCTTATTTCTAGATATAACTACCCATAAATTAGGGACTAGTCGTAAAATAGGCATTCAGATAGGTATTTAAACTGCAATTTATCAACAAAATCCTTTATTCAGCGCGAAAGAAAGCATAAGAGAAAATATGGTAGCTACTCCTTCTAAACCCGATGTAAGCCAGTCAAACCAACAAAAGGTTAACGGGACTGGCCGACGCGAAACGATCCTAACCCCACGCTTTTACACGACTGACTTTGAAGCGATGGCAAACATGGACATCTTCAATCTCAAGCCAGACTACGAAGCTATCCTCGAAGAATTTAAATTTGACTATAACCGTCGGCACTTCGTCCGTACTGCTGACTTCAACCAATCATGGGATCATATCGATCCCCAAGTGAAAGAACATTTCCGCGTTTTCCTCGAAGGATCTTGTACCTCTGAATTTTCAGGATTTTTGCTTTACAAAGAAATTGCTGTCAAAATCAAAGACAAAAACCCTCTCATGGCTGAAATTTTCAGCCTGATGAGCCGTGACGAAGCCCGTCATGCTGGATTCTTGAATAAGGCAATGCCAGACTTCGATCTTCAACTCGATCTCTCGACCTTATCAAAAACCAAAAAATACGTTTACTTTGCTCCCAAGTTCATTTTCTACGCTACCTATCTGTCGGAAAAGATTGGCTACTGGCGCTACATCAAGATTCACCAGCATTTCCTCGCTCATCCCGAATATCGGGTTTATCCCATCTTCAATTTCTTTGAAAATTGGTGTCAAGACGAAAGCCGTCATGGTGATTTCTGTAGCCTGCTTCTCCGTAGCGAAACTAATAATATTAAAGGGATCAGAGCTAATCTTTGGAGCAAGTTCTTCTTACTTTCGGTATTTGCCACCATGTATCTGAACGATATTTGCGTGCGTAATGAGTTCTATGAATCAATTGGCATGGACACCAGAAAGTATGTGGACGAAGTTTTGCGCGAAACCAATCGCGATGCTGCCAAAGCATTTCCCGTGATTCTCGATCTAGAAAATCCTAAGTTTTGGAATTGTCTGAAGAAGTGCGAAGAGAACAATGCCAAGCTCGTCAAGATTGATGAGTCTAATTCTCCTGAATGGTTGAAGAAGATTCAAAAGCTACCTTACCTCGCTAATAATGGTTTGCAGTTCCTGACCATGTATTTACAACCTTCTATCCCCGCACCAAAGGGAGTAGTTTTGTAAAGACAAAAAAACTTATACCAAATCACAAAATGGCTACGCCATTTTGTGATTTTAAAACCCTTACTGGGTTTGGTTTTTAATTCACAAAAGTGTAGCCACACTTTTGTGAATTGGTATTACTGGGTTTGGTTTTTAATTCACAAAAGTGTTGTCATACTTTCGTGAATTGGTATATCGTGAGTTCGGTTTAAGCTGGCAAGTTTTAAAAGTCCAAAAGTAAAAGCCTTGATAAGCAAGGCTTTTACTTTTGGGCTTTGAGAAAGGGGGTGCGTAGCAACCCCTTTCTCAAAGCCCGTTTCAAATTATCCCGAACTCACATTAATTAAAAGCCAAAACCAGAGAGCGTACCGCCCGCATAGCGGGCGGTACGCTCTCTGGTTTTATTAGCAAATCCCTTAGCTGTTATATGACTTGAAACTTGGGATTGTTTTTCAGGAAAGTAGCGTCAAAGGAATGTACCCAATTTAAAAATTTTTCATCAAGAATCTCATCTGCGGGATCGAAAAGTAGGGCTAAATAACTTCCTTGCTGCCTGATGACGATCGCAGTGTATTCCTTACCATGGATTACTGCATAGGTGAAATTCTCAACGGGTAAAGATGCTACTAAAAGAGATTTTAACCCTAAAGCCTGAAAAATCGGTTGAACCCAAATGATGCTTTTACTGCCATCTACAAGGGTGTAATATTCCTTAGGAAGACCGCTGAGATCGAAAGTTGCTGCACCAAGGATATGCGCCTCAAATTTATTTGTATCTGTGGTTGTCATAGTGGTGGCAAGTGATCACTCTTCCATGACTTCTCCATGGTAATTGCCTTATTGAATCGTAGAAAGCACATCATGGCAACTGTAATAATACTTATGTATGGGAACTGATGTATGGGAGTTTACCCTGAAACTATAGCAACGTAAGGTCTACCTAGGATATAAAACCCCAAAGACGAGTGGCGGCGCAAAGCGCCGCCACTTGTCTTTTTTTATATAGCAAGCCCAAAAGAGGGTTGCCGCGCTTCGCGCGGCAACCCTCTTTTGGGCTTTATATCTTGATACCAATTCACGAAAGTGTGACAATACTTTTGTGAATTAAAAACTAAACCTAGTAAGGGTTTTCAAGTTAAGAAATGGCTGCGCCATTTCTTAACTTGGTATTACTGTTATCTGAATGCTGAATTCTTGGACTTTTCGACTTCGCGATCCTTTTTGCCGCGCCAAATAAACCTCAGTGGCGTACCATCAAAACCTAAGGTTTTGCGGAATTGATTTTCAATGTAACGCTTGTAATTGTCGTTAAAGCGATGGGGATCGTTGACAAAGAGAATGATCGTTGGTGGACTATCGGAAATTTGAGTGCAGTAATAAACTTTACCTTGCTTGCCGCCACGACTGGTGGGTGGCGCGTGCCAAGTGACCGCTTCATTGAGCGCTTCATTGAGGATGGCGGTTGGTACTCGGCGTTTGTGTTGTTCGGCGGCAATATCAATGCGATCGAGGATCTGCGTTACCCGCTGACCAGTAAGGGCGCTTACAAAAATAATCGGTGCATATTCCACAAACATCAAACGGCTTTTAACTTCGGCGGTGTAGTCGTAGATAGTGTAGGAATCTTTTTCGATCGCATCCCACTTATTGACGACGATGACGCAAGCCTTGCCCTCATCATTAATGCGACCTGCCAGCTTTTGATCTTGATCGGTAACACCGTCTAGAGCGTCAATGACCAATAAAACTACATCCGAGCGTCCGATCGCTTTAAAAGCACGGTTGATGCTAAAAAACTCAATGCCGTAGTCAATATTCTTTTTACGGCGCACCCCTGCGGTATCGATCAGGCGATATTTTTTACCATCCCGCTCGACGGACATATCGATCGCATCGCGGGTTGTGCCTGAAATGGGACTAACAATGCTGCGATTTTCCCCAATGAAGGCATTGAGCAGGCTGGATTTGCCTACATTGGGGCGACCTATGATTGCTACTTTAATCTCATCGCTTTCCGCAACGACCTCTTCGGGTGGTGGTAAATGTTTGACCAGCTCATCGAGCAGTTCACCCGTGCCGTTGCCATGAATTCCCGACATCGGGATCGGTTCGCCTAAGCCCAAATTCCAAAATTCTGCCGCTAGAGAAAGTCCATACTTAGAGCCTTCGCACTTATTCACCGCCAAGAGTACGGGAATATTTTGTCGCCTTAGCCACCCCCCCAGTTGCTCGTCGGCATCGGTGATCCCCGCGAGACCATCGACTACAAAGATTACTGCCGCCGATTCGCGAATGGCAATTTCTGCCTGCTCGCGGATCATGGGTAAAAATTCAGTTTCATCGTCAAATACTAAGCCGCCTGTATCGACGACTTGAAATTCGTGGGCTCCCCAGAAACATTCGCGATAAACGCGATCGCGGGTTACACCTGGTTGATCGTAGACGATCGCATATTGCTCTCCCGACAAACGGTTTACGAGCGTAGATTTGCCCACATTTGGGCGACCGACAACGGCAACAATCGGTAGCGGCATGGCTTTACAGTTTTGGAATTCCGAACTCTCTATAATAGCTTTAAATATATGAATTTGTCAAATATTTTTAATTATTGCTAGGGCTTCCTTTCTCGCTATCTGAGGCTGGTTTAAAGGGCTTAACCTCCTGAACGGGCAAATTTCGAGCCGTGGGCGAAATATTGGAAACTGCGCCATAAGGTTGTTTGGCAAGCGCTTCCGTAATTTTGCTGTCGGACATGGCTAATAAAGATTGAATTGCGCCAGGGATCGATTTAGGATCCATGAATAAAACCTTACTGCTGGGACTTTCCCCGATCGCCTGACCCATTTCCAAATATTTTTGGGCTAGTAAGTATTGCACCGCCTCTTGACCATTGGGATGATTGGCGATCGCATCGGCAATGCGCTCGATCGATAGAGCCATTGCTTCAGTTTGTTCCAAACGCACTTGTCGTTCGGATTCGGCTAGCACTTTATTGGAAAGCGCCACCGCTTCTGCTTTTTTGATCTCAGAAGTCTTTTCCCCCTCCGATCTGGAAATCATTGCTTTCTTTTCGATTTCAGCAGCCTTTTGCTTTTCCATCGACTGCAACACCGAGGTGGGGATCGTAATTTCGCCCAATCTCACACGCAAAACCTTGATCCCCCAAGCCTTGGTGTCATTGGACATGCCCTGTAAAATCTCTTCGTTAATTCTTTCTTGTCCGCCGATAATATGATCGAGATCGCAGCGTCCGATCTGAGTTTGGATCTGAGTTGCGAGAGAGACCATCAGCGATTTATCGACATTCTCAATGTTATACCTTGCGTCTTTGAGATCGCTAATTTGCCAATACATCACGCCACTAACACTGACGCTGACGCTGTCAGAGGTGGTACAGGGCTGTGGTGAGATTTCTAAAACTTGCTCGCGGGAGCTTTTGATTAAAGCAATGCGATCGAGGAAGGGTAAAACAATATTGATCCCTGGTTCCATGGTCTTTTGGTATTTCCCAAACCTTTCAACCAGAGCAACTTGACCTTCTTCAATAATCCGAAAGGATCGATAGATATAGGTGCCACTTAAAAGAGCAAAAGCAATACTGAAAATTGTTGCTTCCATATATGTAGACCAAGGGGTAGACCAAGGGTATGGATCTATATCGATCTAAGTAGCTGGGCATAATTAAAAACTATATACCAATTACCAAAAGTGTGGCTACACTTTTGGTAATTGAAAACCAAACCCAGTAAGGGTTTTAAAATCACAAAATGGCGTAGCCATTTTGTGATTTGGTATTAAACCTTTATCGTAGATGTAGCAAGCACTACAGGTTTTTGAATTCCATATTTAATTATGTCTAGCTACTTATAGCTACTTATTATGTAGATACTTATTAGGTTATGTACCTCAGCATAATCAAAATCCAGATCTAAAACCTGCGCGCACGCGCAGCTTGCGCCGCAGGTTTTAGGGTTTTATATTTAATTAAGCTCACTTACTTAAACTTACTTAAATACCTAGGCAGATGCATGATCTACATCTAGTTGGCTGATTCTATTTCATGGTCGCCTAAGTGGGTGACAAACTTAGGTGTAAATCTGACTTCGTAGGGGTAGTTAGGACTGATCGGACGACCATGCCATTCAGTATGGATGCGAACAATTTCTCCCTCTAATCCTGTAATATCAAAAGCTTTGCCTTTGTGCTCAGGGTGGTGGAAGACATTTAACGGTGTTTTAACACGAACGCGATCGCCAACCTTCATAAATTCTGATGTATCCAATTGTAAAGAGATTGCTTAATTATCGCTTGTCTGACGTGCTATTTAACATTAAACGAAAGAAGTAGCGGTATGTAAAGCGTACCGCTACTTCTTTCGTTTAATACCAATTCACTGAAGTGAGCTAACACCAATTCCCAAAATGGCAACGCCATTTTGGGAATTGGTATAATCTGAGCCTAGGTCGATTGCTCTAATGCTGGCTCTGGCAAAAACACTTCAAGTTTGGGGGCATGTCCCCAAAATGCTTCTAGATCGTAATATTCGCGCTCATGAGCCATCATGGAATGAACGATTAAATCGCCATAGTCAAGCAAAATCCAAGTACCGTCTTGCTCGCCTGCGATATTTCTTGGTTTGCGCCCGAACTCTTCGAGAATTTTCTCTTCGGCACTACTCGCGATCGCACGTACTTGTGCCTTAGAAAAGCCCGTAATAATGACAAAATACTCTGCCAAACTCGATACTTCACCGATCGCGAGCAAAACGATATTTTCTCCCTTACGATCATCCGCAGCGATCGCTGCTAATTGAGCCATTTGATAGCTTTGGTCGTTTTCTCTCTGACCGCGAGTGAGATCTGTGGGGGTAGTAATATCGGTTGCGATGGTCATAGTTGGCAGATGTACTCCTGATTGGGTATGTAATTTATGGCAATTTTTGGGACTTGATGCAGCACCTTTGGCAGGGGCTTGTTTAATCTTGTTTAACCTTATCCACTATTGTAACGCGATCTCATCCTTGGCTCAGATAAGAATGGGTAAACTTAAAGCCCAGAAGAGCGTCTCTCCCGCTAAGCGGGAGAGACGCTCTTCTAGGCTTTAGGGACTTAAGATTTAATGAAGTACCAAATATAAAACC
>NZ_SELU01000057.1:0-38017 GCF_006861605.1 Pseudanabaena sp. UWO310
CCGATATCAAACTTCGGTTATGGTTCAATTTATTGAACTTATAGCTTTTGTATTTACATATGGATTGAACCACAGAAATAAATGTGAAACTGCTTCTATACATTGCTTTTGTTTCCCGACAAGTCTAATAATCAAATACGCGATCGCGATAGTTCACTTCGCCACGCCTGATCACATCAGGCTCGTCGTAGGTATTCTCTAACAAATTGATCAATACGACGGGTAGATCGGATTTAATCAAGAGTGCACCTAAGGGGTCACCATTAGGTGCTGTGGAATCCTTGCGATCGCTCGCAAATACATCTTGGGATATCTCCCACATTTCACAAAAACGACGGTTAAAACTCGCAATCCGTCCCTGCTCGTCAACGGCAAAAATTCCATCAAGGGCAGCTTCCTTTTGGGCATGGAGGAGCAGGTTTGTCCGTTGCAGTTCTTTGAGCATTCCCACGCGATCAAAAACGGCTTGCGATAATTCTTGGTTTTTTTGAGCGAGGTGGGTTTGCAGACTTCGCAGTTTCAAATGTAAATTTATCCGCGCAAATAATTCGGTCATTTGCGGTGGTTTAACCACCACATAGTCCACGCCCCCACTCTCAAAGGCAAGCATCTTTTCTTGGATGCTATCGCTACTACTCATAAATATGATCGGAATATCCTCAGTAAACGTATCGGCTTTGAGAATCCGACAAATCTCGTAACCGCTAATTTGCGGCATAAAATTATCTAATAAAATCAAGTCGGGCGGATGAGACTGGACGCACATCAATGCATCGCTGCCATCTTTAGCCGTTTTGACAATATAGCCAAGCTCCTTTAAAGCCAATGCTAACCCATGGCGAATATTGGGATCATCATCAACCACAAGTATTGTTGATTGAGTTGCATTGATCGTGTTTGCTTGCACAGCTTGATCACCTTTCGAGAGCTTGAATTTTGTACGATTTTTCTTTTAATTGGGAATTTTGTTGCTTTTGCCAATGAGCATAGCTCAAGAAAAGCTAAAGAACAACTACAACTATTCCAAATTCATCATGCTGGCAATAAAAACTGATTTTGAATCGCCAAAGCTATCAAAATCAATGGGTTTGCGATCAATTCGCGATCGCTAATCTAGCAAGATCTAGCAAGATCTAATCCCAATTCACGCAAGTGTGACAACACTTTTGCAAATTAGAAACTAAACCTAGTAAGGGTTTTCAAGTTAAGAAATGGCGTAGCCATTTCTTAACTTGTATAAGTGGACTTAATTAAATATAAAACCCTAAAACCTGTGGCGCAAGCGCAGCTTGCGCCACAGGTTTTAGATCTGGATTTTAATTATGCTGAGATACTTATACCAATTCACGCAAGTGTGACAACACTTTTGGAAATTGAAAACCAAACCAAGTAAGGGTTTTGCAAGCTCAAAATGGCTACGCCATTTTGAGCTTTGGTATTAGTTAGATCGCACTAGATCGCCATCAAATTAGCGACCACCGACGGTAATCGCATCAACTTTAATATGGGGCTGTCCGACAGTGACGTAAATACTGCCACTGATGGAGCCACAGAATCCTGCCGCAAGATCGAGATCGCGAGAACTCATAGAAATTTCTTGCATGATTTCTTTAGCATCACCGATAAGGGTTGCCCCCTTGAGGGGTTTGGTGATCTTACCCTGTTCGATTAAGTAAGCTTCATCAACCGCAAAATTAAATTGCCCTGTGGGTAAAACACTACCACCACCCATTTTTTTACAATAAATACCTTTATCAATGGAGGCAAAAAGCTCGTCTAGGCTAAAATCCCCTGCGCCGATATAGGTATTACGCATCCGACTCGCGGCGGGATAGGCATAGCTTTGACGACGACCGCTACCCGTACGCGGATGTCCTGTCCGCAATTCACCTGCGCGATCGCTAATAAAGTTTTTCAGAATGCCCTTCTCAATTAAAAGCGTACGCTGGGTGGGCATTCCTTCATCATCCATATCAATAGTCCCAAAAGCTGCTTCCGAACGTCCTTCGTCCCAAGCGGTCAGATTTTCATGGGCAATCTTTTGCCCTTTCATCTCGGCAAAGGGGGTCGTTTTGGCTTCAATACCCGTAGTTTCGAGCAGGTGTCCACAGGCTTCATGGAAAATCACGCCACCAAACTGATTTGCCATAATTACTGGATAGGAACCTGATTCCACATAATCAGCATAGAGCATTTTTCCTGCGGCTTCGACGATTTCTTCCACCACAGGCTCATAGTTCCAATTGCGTAAATAGCTAGGATCGCTAGTGCCGCCAACCCTCTGACTGATCGCCGACCGATTTGCACCATCTGCACAAAGTAAGTTAGCCCCTACGGACTGGGTCAGGCGAATATCTCTGGCAAAGGTTCCATCGCTCGCCGCAACTAGAATTTCTTGCCAATCACGGAAATATCCCGATCGCCTTGATTGGATATGTTTGCCTTTTTGAGCAAGCATTTGATTAGCCTCCAGCAGAATATCCCCCATCTCGCGCATAGGACTGCATCGAGCGAGCCAAGCTTCTTTATCCTTTTTCGCCGCGTAGTCGCGGAATAGTTCGAGATGAATAGAAGGAATGATCGAATTTTGAGAGGGAAGTTGTAAACCTAAAATAGAAAGTGCCCGTTCGAGAGCGGCTTTTAGCCCCAGAAAAGTCAAATCATTGGTACTTACATAGCAATCAGACTTCCCCTTAAAAACACGAATCCCTGCTCCTGTAGAAAGACGTGGCGAAATACTGGTAATCCGATCATCTTCCGCCAGACAGCTAATATAATTGTTACGCTCTAAAAAAAATTCTACAAAATTGGCTCCTGCGGCTCGACCAAGTCCCAACAGGATCGCGAGCGGAGCCTCCCATGTTTCATCAAAGCGATCGCTAACGGGAGAATATTGAAGGTTGGGTAGCTCTCTGGTCTGAAGCAGGTTACTAAGCATGATGGTTCGCTACGATTGAATTACTATTGCAAGTGTAACAAAATCAACCAGCAACTCCGTAAATGTCTAAATAAGTGGGCTTAATTAAATATAAAACCCTAGAACCTGCGGCGCACGCTGTGCGTGCGCCGCAGGTTTTAGATCTGGTTTTGTATTATGCCCAACTACTTACAGCAATTATCGATCAAACGAACCACAAGGAAATTTTTGAAAGCGTTGCTTCGCAACGCTTTCAAAAATTTCCTTGGTTTGGGTTTGAGCGCAAAGCACTGTAACATCGCAAAGTGCGGTAAGTACTCAGGAGGGTGAACTACCAGACGCTGACCGCTTAGGCGGTACAGCGATGGCTTCCTGATTCAACGGGGATAGCGTCCAACAAAACCGAAGTTTTACCAGATCGACTTACATCCCCTCCACAGGCAGACTCGCTAGTTCCTAACGAGATAATCCGCAAGGCTTCATTTTTAATATTGATCGCTGCATTTACATCACGATCATGGTGAGTACCACAATGCTTACAAGTCCATGTCCTAATATCAAGAGCGAGATTTTCAACTCGATTTAGGCATACATGGCAAGTTTTAGAGCTAGGAAACCATCGATCAATTTCGATATATTGTTTCCCTTCGCTTTCAGATTTGTACTTGAGCATTGTGCAGAACATACCCCAACCAACATCGCTAATCGCTTTGGCTAGATTATGGGTTTTAACCATGCCCTTGATGTTGAGATTTTCTACGGCAATAACTTGGTTTTCGTTTACTATCTTGCGGGATAGTTTGTGCAGAAAATCTTCGCGACATCTGGCAATTTTAGAGTGAACTTTTGCCACGGCAAGTCTTGCCTTTTTACGATTTTGGCTACCCTGCTTTTTCTTGGATAGCTTTTGCTGTTTGCGCTTTAAGTTGCGCTGATGTTTGATAAAAAATCTAGGATTATCAAACTTAGAGCCATCACTGGTAATTGCAAAATGGGTTAATCCCACATCAATACCGATAGCTTTATCCACTGGTATTAACTCAGGATTAGCTTTGCCATCGTCAACCAAGACAGAAACAAAGTGTTTTCCGTCAGGATTGCGAGAAACAGTGACGGTTTTGATATCACCTTCAAAATCACGATGACGCTGACATTGAACCAAGCCAATCTTGGGAAGATTGATCTTGTCACCGTCAAACTTGACATTTTGGGGATAACTAATTGACTGCCTACCATGCTTAGATTTGAACTTAGGCAGCATGGCCCGTTTATCAAAAAAGTTTTTATAGGCAGTGGATAGGTTCAATGCGACTACTTGCAAGCATTGAGAATAAGGGTCTTTTAGCCATTCGTATTCTTTCTTGAGTGCAGGGAGTAAGCCTTGTATGTAACCTCTAGTCAGCCCTTTGCCAGTAGTTTTATAGGTTTCTTGACATAGATTCAAGGCATAGTTCCAGAACCATCTCGCACAGCCAAAAGACTTCGCAAGCAAGATTTCTTGCTCACTTGTGGGATAAATTCTATATTTGTATGCCTTATGCATTTATCAAGAATATCGAATACTGATAAGATAATTATAGCATAGATGAATTCTATTGATTCGCTGTCGCTCAACTTTTTTTTGGCTCACTTTCATCCCGTCACTCATCCTTGTAAACGGATAGAGCGCGGGACTTCCCGTTCGCGTTAGTTAAAGTAAAATGAGGAATAGGTAATTGAGTCACCTTTAGTTTTAGGTGAAAAAACTAAGTTTTCCACGGTTTTAGGCTTCTCGGCTAGTTAGAGTTTTAATTTGGATATTTAGCGAGTTTTGGTACGGGCATAAACCTTGCAAAATATCAACAAATTAAGGCTATGAGTAACTTGTCCCGTAAATTAAATCATAGCAACGTCATAGAAGAGATGGCAAAAATTGGGATTTCGCAAAATCATTTGAGTTTAGTGATGGAAAAAGCAATAGCGAGGATGACCCTTTGTACGGATATTTTACAAAGCGTTCGTCAATCGGACAATTTGGAAAATTTTTTGCAGGGGATCGCCTTAAAGTTATTAAATTTACTTGATGTAGCGCATGTCTCGATTTATCAGTTAGAGTACATTTCTTCTAAATCCCATAAATATCAAGTCGGTGGCAAGATCGTTGCTAAAGCGATCGCCCCTAGTTGCGATACATTTTCCCAAACACAAATTGAAGATATTTTACAAACAGAATATCAATGGGGACAGGATACTACTCAACAAATAACCGATTTATATATAGCAGGGCAGACTAGATGTGGAGTTAACCTAGCTGAGATATTCCTAAAAAAGCCCTACTTACTCGTACCGATCTTGTTACCAGAACAGCACCAAGATCGCCCACTATGGGGATTTTTGATCATTAATCAATGTACAGAGCTTCCATACTCATGGGATGAAGATGATGTGCTGATGCTCCAGCAAATAGCCATGCAGATCGAGATCGCCCTACAGCGACCAATCGTTACGAATAGCTTAAAGCAACAGGTAAGGGAAGCTGAACATGCCTACGAAACTTTGTATCGATGGATGGAACAGTATCGTTATTTGATCGAGCAAATTCCCAATATGTCCTTCATCCTACTGATCGACAATAGTTCCAATGCAGATTTTTCTTATATTAGTCCGCAGCTACAAACCCTACTTGGTTTGCCCCACGAAGAATGGGGGATTGGTCATTTCAATACTTGGATCAAGTATATTCATCCTGAAGATCGGGAGTATATTCGACAAGAAATTTGTCACACCATTGAGACGGGAAACCCTTTTTGCCACGAATATCGCATCGTTAATAATGACGGCAAAATTATCTGGATTCGCAACAATGTTCAGATCGGAGTTGCTCCTGATGGCAAGACTCAGATTTTACGCGGTGCGGCTTTTGATATTAGCGATCTCAAGGATGCAGAAGAGCAATTACGCCAGAGACAAAATCTACTCAAGTTAACCATTGATAATGCACCCGTAGGAATTGCCACCTTTGATTTACACACAAAATTCCTGAATATCAATCAATCTTTTTGTCAGATATTTGGCTATAGGGCTGAAGAGTTGTTGAATATGACAGAGCAACAACTCACTCATGCTAATTCGATTGAGGCAACCCTAACGGCTCTTAAACATTTGCAAGAGAATCAAACCACTAGCGTCAAGATTGAGAAACAATATATTCATCAAATGGGCTATGCGATCGATGCGATCAGTCGGTTTGGATTGGTGAGAGATGAACAGGGCAACCCAATTCAATTTGTTGCGGAAGTGGAAGATATTACCGAACGCAAGAGAACGGAGGCAAAGCTAGAAGCGGCTAAGTTTGCCGAGGCTGCTAACCAAGCCAAGAGCCAATTTCTAGCGGTGATGAGTCATGAAATTCGTACTCCGATGAATGCGGTCATCGGCATGACCGATATTTTACAGGATACGCCATTGTCTCCTCAGCAAAGGCAGTATGTAAACACGATCCGTCAAGGGGGTGAAGTTTTGCTATCAGTAATTAATAATATTCTCGATTTTTCGCGCATTGAGTCAGGTAAATTTGAACTAGAAGAAGAACCTTTCTATCTCCAAAAATGTGTCGATGAAGTTTTCGAGCTAATGACATCGCGTACAGCGGAAAAATCCTTAGAATTATTTGCGCTGATCGATCCGCATATCCCTCAACAGATTATTGGCGATTACAGTCGTTTACGGCAGATTTTAGTCAATCTAGTCAGTAATGCCATTAAATTCACCGAAAGTGGTGAGATTATTATTACAATCAATTCGCAGTTAATCGATCAAGATTCCCATCGATACGAATTACTTTTTGAGGTGAGCGATACGGGGATTGGGATTTTGCCTGAGGCAATCGGTCGGCTTTTTCAAGCCTTTAGTCAAGCTGATAGTTCCATTAACCGTCAATATGGTGGTACGGGGTTAGGGCTAGCGATTTGCAAGCAGCTTTGTGAATTAATGGGGGGTAAGATCGGCGTTCAAAGTCAATTGGGCGAAGGGTCAACCTTTAGTTTTTCAATTATGGCGCAGGCGATCGCATTTGATCGTCAGTCAGAATTTCAGTCAGAATTTCAGTCAGAATTTCAGTCAGAATTAATGGCGATCGCCCCTGAGATTAAAGGCAAGCGGATTTTGAGCGTCCATCATAGTCCCAGATTCCAAACAGCCATCTCTTTATATACCGACAAATGGGAGATTGATATTCAATTTGCCTATTCAGCGATCGAAGCTTTGCAATTTTTAACCAACGAAATTTTTGATGCGGTTCTAATCGAGCGGCAATTAGCAGAAGCCGATAGTCCAGAAGGCTTTGGCTTAGAACTAGCCCAAAACATTCAGGCAGTTTTTCCCAATCTCAAATTAGTTCTATTCAGTTCCATTAACAATACAAATTCTATCCCGATTAAATTTGCAGACTACATTATCAAACCAATTTCCGCTTCAAAACTCTATCAATCTTTTGTAAATATTTTTTCTAATCAGAACTTTAAGCTATCGGGCAATAATTTTAGCGCCCCCATATTAGATGCTAATTTCGCTAAGCGTTATCCTCTCAAAATCCTGATTGCCGAAGATAATCCGATCAATCAAAAAATTCTATGGTTAATGCTAGAAACCCTTGGCTATAATGTGGCTTCGGTTGAGAATGGGCAAAAAGCCCTCAATGCGATCGCCAACAATGCCTTCGATCTGATCTTTATGGATATCCAAATGCCGATTATGGATGGATTGACAGCGAGTAAAAATATTCGGCTAATGTCAATTCATCAGCCTTGGATTATTGGTTTATCGGCAAATGCATTTGTCGAATCCTACGACTTAGCTTTAGCCTCTGGGATGGATGACTACTTAACTAAACCACTGCAAACTACCAGTTTAGTTGCAGCTTTACAAAGGATTCCCCAATACCTTAATCTCCATAATAGCGAGCAGACCATCGACTTCGATATACTGGCGATCTTGGCTGATTCCATTGGCAAACAAAATTTGTCTGAATTGCTATCGACCTACCTAGAACATTCCGCCCAAGCAATCGCTAATATGAAGGGATTCTTTCTTGAGCGAGACTTTGTCATGTTAGAGGCAGAAAATCACTCTCTCAAGGGCGGCAGTGCCACCTTTGGAGCGAAGCAGTTACTATTTCTTTGTCAAAGATTACAATCGATATGTAATGAAATCATTAAGGCGCAAAACTATACTAACAAGGAGATCGCCCAGATAGAATCCTTACTTCAAAATATAGAATCGGAATATCTCCAAGTCTCTCAAGTTTTCCAATCCAAGGTTGAATAAACTTCCAAGCCCAAAAGATGAGTGCCAGCGCTTCGCGCTGGCACTCATCTTTTGGGCTTGGAAGCAATTATCGATCAAACGAACCACTAGGAAATTTTTGAAAGCGTTGCTTTGCAACGCTTTCAAAAATTTCCTTGGTTTGGGTTTGAGCGTAAAGCGCTGTATGTGCTAGAGCAAATCATCAAGTTCGGCATAGTCTGGCAAAGTAGTATCGATCGCAATGCCATTTCTTAATACAAGGCGATCGGTTTGGGGGCGCGATAGCAGTTCGCTGTAACACCTTGCTTTAAATAGCACGAGGTCGGCAGGTTGACCAATGCCCAAACTAACTTTATCTAAGCCCATCAAAGCCGCAGGACGAGAAGTTACCGACTCGATCCAGTTGTCGTAGGGCGTATCTAAATGCGAGATTTTTGTACCCATACTAAAAACTTGCAACAGGTCGTGATCGCCAAAACCATAGAAAGGATCGCGGCAATTATCACTAGATAGCGCCACGCTTACCCCCGCCGCATCCAATTCGCGCACTAGAGTTACGCCACGCCAGCGCGGAGTCCGCTCGGCAACCCGATCTTGTAAATACAGGTTACACATCGGCAAACTCACGATCCCGACTCGAGCGTCTTTAACGAGCGCGATCGTTTCAAGGGCAGTTTCCTGATCCTGCACAGCCAAACTACAGCAGTGACCGCAGACTATTTGCGAAGCGAAGTTATGACGCAGGCTCGCTTCGGCAATGCGGTGTAATGTCCGTGAGGAAGGATCGTTATTCTCATCAGCATGAAAATCGAGATTGAGGTGACGTTCTGTCGCCAAGGTCAAAATCCGATCTAAATAATGATCTAATTCAGGAATCATATGGGCGATACCCCCCATAATTCCACCGAGATCGGCGATCGCATCGGCAAACTGTTCACCCTCCTTAGTATCAAAATAAGAAAGTTGTACCAGCGATACCGCCTGAAGCGTAATTTTCTCCTTCCATTTTTCGCGTAGTTCCCGAAAAACTTGAAAGGTAGTTTGAAACTGGTGGGGAGGACAATCGAGATGGGTGCGAATCGCTTTTGTCCCATGGGCATAACTGCACTTCAGCCCGAATTCCATACGGCGATAGAGATCGTCATAGCTCCAGTTACCCTGCTCCGTACAGTCTCGATAAATCCCCTTGAGCGCACCTTGAAATGTACCATCTAAGTTTGGATTTCTTTCCCAAGTATGCCCTTTATCAAGATGGGTATGCAAATCGGCAAAGCAGGGAGTAATCATTCCCTGCTTACCATCAATAATCGGTAAACTTTCTGTGGGAATTTCCGCAATCCGAACGCTAGGTAAAATCCCCGTTATTTTGCCATGCTGAATTTCCAGATGACAAGGAAACAATTGATCGCGTTCTAAGGTAGGGGTGAGCGGCAGATCTAAATTTTGTTCGCGAATCGAGCGATCGATAAAACAGTTAGGAATCCGAGCATTAACTATCCAGTAATGGGCAGGTAGTGAGTTTGCTGTCATAACATTCAAGGTTACAAAACCAATTTAAAGTAATGTCCCTATATTATGTGTTGATAAGTAGCTAAAACCTAGAAGAGAGTACCGCCTGCTACGCAGGCGGTACTCTCTTCTAGGTTTTAGCTGTGGATTTTAATTATGCAGAGTGTAAATTAATTATGATTTTAGATGTGTAATTAGCGCTCGCAGTCCCAAACGATAGCTCTCAGCACCAAAGCCACTAATCTGTCCGATCGCGATCGGGGCAATAAAAGAATGATGGCGAAATTCTTCGCGTTTATGGATATTACTGAGATGCACTTCTACAGTGGGGATATTTACTGAAGCGATCGCATCTCTGAGAGCAACACTGGTATGGGTAAGCCCCCCAGGATTGATCAAGATACCTTGCTGGATCTGAAAAGCAGCATGAATGGCATCGATCAATACGCCTTCATGATTGGATTGCAAAAAGGTTAAATCCGCACCTAACTCCATCGCATCTTGAGTTAAGCGATCGTTAATTTGCAATAAAGTCTTACTGCCATAGACTTCTGGCTCCCGCAACCCCAGCATATTGAGATTTGGCCCATGCAAAACTAAAATTTTCATATTTTAGTTGTCAATCTTCCTATTTTAATTATCTTTTTTACTTACTTTGCTAACTTGAATTTCTTAATTTGTTTTTTAACGTGTTTTTTAAAGGCTCTTGCTTAAAGGCTCTTGCTTAACGGAATTGTTCGATAGCCGAGCTAAAACGCATAGTCTTGGTAATTGCTTCAAGGTTTTCATGGGGACGGGGGATGACCGTGGCAGAGAGAAATAGCGCCTTATCCTTAGAACTTAAAACTTCAATCTGCTTGGCTGCTTCAACACCAGCTTCTACCGCTCTTTTGACATCTCCAACGGGTCCACGCACAATAATGGTGAGGCGAGCGCCGCTAACTTTTTCGTAGCCGACAAACGTCACTTTAGCGGCTTTAACCATCGTGTCAGCAACGGAAAGTGCGGGGGGATGTCCCAGCACCTCAACCAAACCAACTGCCATTCCCATAAAATCTCCTTGAGCCAGTAAATAAGCTAGTTAACTAATCAAATAGGTGTTCTTATCAATCACAATCATAAATCTCAATGGTATCGATTGAATGATATGCATAGTTTATTTGCACCATAACTAATCCAAATTTCTTTGCCACACGCTGAATTACAGCACTTTGCGCTCAAACCCAAACAAAGGAAATTTTTAAAAGCGTTGCAAAGCAACGCTTTTAAAAATTTCCTTTGCTGTAAGACCAAGTTAAGAAATGGCTACGCCATTTCTTAACTTGGTCTTACAAGCCCCAAAGAGAATGACGACGCTAAGCGTCGTCATTCTCTTTGGGGCTTTAAGTAGCTAAGACTTAGAAGAGCGTACCGCCCGCTACGCGGGCGGTACGCTCTTCTAAGTTCTAGAGTGAAAATTTAAGCAAACTGCTCGCGAATGGCTTCAATACGCTTGCGGTTAACGCCAAGATCGGACTCGCCTAGGCGAGAAGCCGAACGTACCTCGATGATACTTCGCTCGGCATTGAGGTAAAACTCTACATCATCGACATAGCCCATCAGCGCACTCGTAAACTCAGCATAGATATAGTTACCCTCAGCCGTAATAATTTTGGTGCGGGGCATACTCAAAATCACCGCCTTGAGATCCTCAAGAGCTTTAGCAGGTTCCCCCTTATAGGTCAAGGGCGCTATTTTATGCTCTAGGTCATCGCTTTGGCTAGAGACACAGTTAGGAGAAGTGGGACAAGCAAGTAGTTTGCCGTCATTTACGCCAAGATTGGATGGGCGCTTACCAGAAAAGGAAAAAAGTGCCATAGGTGTTGCGATCGCAGAATTTAGAGAGTTTGTAATTGTGTGTGCCGAAGCCGCAGGTACAAATCCAAGATAAGCAAGGGCAACAAGATATAGGCTTGCGGCGATCGCGACAATTTTAGACATAAAATAATCCTCGCACAAGGTTAAAGAGCGTACCAAACATCAAAGATAGCAGAGCTAAAGAAGCGATCGCATTTCCTGCGGCGCGTTTGCTAGCCTCTATATAGTATCCCCAAGCATAGCCAATCCGCCCCACGATCCATACTGATCCTAAAATTGCACCCCAGTTCGGATTTACAAAAATACTGAATAGCCACAGACAAGGCAAGAAGATGATCATTTGCTCTAGGGTGTTTTGGTGAACTCGATAGACGCGCTCGAAGTCTTCATTACCAGTGGTTTGTGGTGGCATAATTTTGTATTTAACGCGAGCCACACCAACACCAATACCTAGACCAAAGTAAACAAGCAGAGCAACTAGCGTAACGATTGCAGGAAGTACGAGCGTTTTAATATCCATTGGTTAATATCCATTGATTAATATCCATTATGGTAACGATCTAGAGGCAATCGGCACTGCGTGCCAATCATCCCATAAAGTAAACAGGCAATTCTAGGGTAATACTAAGTAGCTAGGTGCAAAACCCCAAAACCTGTAGCGCACGCTGCGCGTGCGCTACAGGTTTTGATTCTGGGTTTTAATTATGCCTAGCTACTTAGGGACTTGCGATTTAATGAAGTACCAAATATAAAACCAGAATCGGTGGCGCGGCGGAGCCGCGCCACCGATTCTGGCAAATCTGGATTGGTATCTTATTCTCTCGCAAGTCCCTTATACCAATTTCCAAAAGTGTGGCTACACTTTTGGAAATTAAAACCCAAATCCAGTAAGGGTTTTAAAATCACAAAATGGCTACGCCATTTTGTGATTTGGTATTAGTTTTAGTTTTTAATTCACAAAAGTGTGAAAACACTTTTGTGAATTGGTATAGGGATTATGATGATTGCTATATGTGGTTTTATGTTATGCCAAAGTTTCAGCTTTATATAGGAATTGTCGCTACGGGGATGCTGGTTAGCTGTCAGCCAAATCTGCCCCAATCACCAACAAGCACGAGCAATCCTACTACCGAAAAAGCAATTAGCTATTTACGATCGCAGCTTAATTTGTCATCCAGTATGGCGATCGCAGTGGAGTCGCAAAAGTCCCAATCAGTGAATATCAGCGATGTATGTCAAACCGTCGCCCCAAACCAAGATGGTTTAGAAATAACTCTCATTGCCGAGAATATGCGCTATATTCTCCAAACTAATCGAGATGCGAGCAAAATTGAAGTTTGTCGCTCTGAGGATGCTAAACCCGAAACTACAGGTAAATATACGGGTGCAGGCTATATCCTGCGCTATCCTGCCGAATGGAAAGCGATCGATCTGGGTTTAGAACCATCAGGGGCAAGTACTGTCATTTTTACACCCAGTCGGGAGATCGCTATGGGGGAAGGATCTAGAGATAAAACCGAATTAGTTAATAAACTACAGTTAAACCAGCAGGTCTATACGATCGTGTCTCGGCAAGCGCTGGATGGCAAAGCGATCGCCACCGACGGGGAGGAAACAGCCAAAGATCTCGTGACAATTCCCTTTGATGCCAAGGTGAAAGGAGCAAAGTCTGGCTCTAGAAAGGAATTCACCAAGAAATTTACCAAGGAATTGCCAGCAGCGATCGCAAATAGCTCGAATAAGCAGCCTACTTCAACCCAATGGAAAGTAAAAGTATTAACCCTAGAAACCGATAAATTTGTATATAGAGTTTGCTACTATCAACCTGAAGCCAAGGAAAGCCCCGATAGTCCTAACGCTAAAGTATTCGATCAGTTTGCCAATAGTTTCTCCCTCATTCCCTAAAAAGCCACAGATGGGCGACGCAAAGCGTCGCTCATTTTTATCATTGCAGCGCTTTGCGCTCAAATCCAAACCAAGAAACTTTTTGAAAATGTTGCGAAGCAACACCTTCAAAAAGTTTCTTGTGGTTCTTTTGATCGAAAATTGCTGTAGGGTACAGATGGGCGGCGCTTTGCGTCGCCTATCCGCATCATAAGGGTTTTCCCCATTTTTCGATCGCCAGCTCAATTTGAGCAACCTTAAATGGTTTAGCCACAAAATCATTCATCCCTGATGCCAGACATTTTTCGCGATCGCCTTCCATCGCATTAGCGGTCATGGCAATGATCGGAATAGGTGGACTTAGTTGATTTGTACCTTGGTTGGGCAGTGATATCAGGAGCGGAGATTGCTCCTTTAAACGAATCTGGCGAGTTGCCTCTAAACCGTCCATTTCAGGCATTTGCACATCCATAAAGATCAAATTGTAGAATTTTTGATCGAGGGCTTCGAGAACTTCAATGCCGTTATTAGCAATATCAATGCAGTACCCCATCTTCTCAAAAATGCGACTTGCTAATTTTTGATTGACGGGGTTATCTTCGGCTATCAATATGTTGAGAGGAAGTCTCTCGGCTAATTTGGAAATATTGCTATCTAGAGACTTGGGTTTAGTAATCTTGGGCTTAGTAATATCGACTGGGCGATCGAGAACTACATCCAATACATTATCTAAATTGTCTAATATATCTAAGGTGGGAATCATTTTGTCTTCAACGGGATGATAGGGGATCGCAAATAAAAAAGTTGAGCCTTTAGAGACAGAACTCTCAACCCAGATATTCCCACCCATTAACTTGATGAGTTTATGGCAAATTGCCAATCCCATGCCAGTACCACCAAACTTACGAGTTGTCGATGAATCGATCTGTGAGAATGGTTTAAAGAGTTTTTCTAGTTTATCGGAGGGAATCCCTATTCCTGTATCTTCTACGGCAAAAAGGAGTTGAGCATCTTGACACCTTTTAATCATCACAGAGACTTTCCCAATCGAGGTAAATTTAATCGCATTGCCGATCAAATTGACTAAAATCTGTTGTAAACGAGTTCTATCTCCTTCAACGACTTTAGCAACTTGGGGATCGATGGAGTAGTTCAGTTCTAAGCCTTTTTTTTGAGCTGTGGTTGCAAAAAAACTGAGAACAATCTCGATACAGTTATCTAATGGGAAAGGCGATATCTCTAAGTCCATCTTTCCAGATTCAATTTTAGAGAAATCGAGAATATCATTAATCAGCATCATGAGAGATGCTCCACTGGTGTTAATAGTTTCAACATAGTCCCGTTGTTCTCTATCTAATTTGGTATCTAACAGTAGATTAGTCATCCCAATCACCGCATTCATCGGTGTACGGATTTCATGACTCATGGTGGCTAAAAACTCAGATTTTATACGGGCAATTTCCGTCGCAGTTTCTTTTTCCTGTTGGAGTTCTAATTTTAAAATATTGGTTTGCAATAAATCTTGGATCGTCAGAAATCCAATTCTCACAACCATATAAACAAATAGAGCGCCGAAGAAAAAAATTACTCCTGTCAAAATCAGAATTAGCCATTGGATCCCTAGCGGAAATAGGATTAATACTCCCAAATAACCTAAGAGAAAAAAGACCATTAGCGATCGCAAGATTCGCCAAACTTTCTTATACCTACTATCCTTGAGTAAAATTAAAATCCGTTTTGTTTCTTTAATAGAAAGAAACATCACGATCCCCCCAAGAGTAATTAAAATGATCGTGATAAAGTCACTCATTATCTTGTAAGTATAATCAGAAGATTATTATATAGCAACGCAAGGTTTGCTTAGAACATAAACCCCAAAAGATGAGTGGCGGTGCTTCACGCTGCCACTCATCTTTTAGTTTTTGATTTGTCTATAAGTACTTCAACATAATTAAAATCCAGATTTAAAACCTGCGGCGCACGCTGCGCGTGCGCCGCAGGTTTTAGGGTTTTATATTTAATTAAGCTCACTTACTTAGCAATCCTAAATGGGTTGTCAGAGGCATCGACTTCGCTCAGCCAGAGCCTTTGGTATGGGTAGTTCGGCACAAAGCCGAAAACACCCCCTAAAGTAGATAGGATAACCTACAGGCTAGAGATCAATATGAATTATGATGCGATCGCAATTGGCGCAGGGCTATCGGGCTGTAGTGCTGCTATTCAACTAGCAAAACTTGGTTATCGCGTACTGCTGCTAGAGCAAGGCAATTACCCTATGCATAAACTCTGCGGTGAGTTTTTATCCATTGAGGTAACCGCAGCCTTTGAGAACTTGGGCATATGGGAACGAGTTCTCAAAGTCGGCGCACATCCGATTCATCGGGCTTACTTGACAACTTCAGGCGGCGCATCATTTCGGAGCAATTTGCCTAGTACTGCCCTCGGTTTGAGTCGCTATCAACTGGATTTAATCCTATTTCGGCAGGCGCAAGCCTTGAATGTGACTTGTCTTGACAATACCAAAGTTACTAATGTTACGGGTAATTTGGAGACAGGATTTCAGGTACATACCCACAAAGGGAATTTTTCTGGACGTTTGGTATTGGGAGCCTTTGGTAAACGATCTTCCCTCGATCGCATTCTCGATCGCCCATTTAGCCAAAGGCGATCGCCTTGGATTGCCTATAAGGGACATTTCACGGGTGTGGATATTCAGGATGCGATCGAACTGCATAGTTTCCCCAATGGATATTGTGGATTGTCTCAAATTGAAACTGGGGAAATTAATGTCTGTTGGATCGCCCATGAGCGGGTGATGAAAGAACCAACACACCAAGATTTAGGAATTCCCACTTCCTTAGCCCAAAACCCTGTTTTAGCTGATCGCTTCCGTCAAATGGAGCGAGTTTCACCTTCGCTACAGGGATTGAGCCAAATTAGTTTTGCGATTAAAGAGAACTTTTATCGCGATATCTGTATGATTGGCGATACGGCGGGAATGATTACCCCTCTTTGTGGTGATGGTATGGCAATGGCTCTAAGGTCAGCCGAGATCGCCGTTCCCTTAGTCGCAAGGTTTTTAGAACATCAACTTACGGCGATCGCCTTTAAACATTCCTATGAAAAAGCATGGGAAAAGGAATTCCAAACTCGCTTGCAACTGGGACGCATCATGCACCATTGTTTTGTGCGACCATCCCTCGCCCATACGGGAGTGAATCTCTGTCAAATGCTGCCCGATCTTGGAAATTGGCTGATTGGGGCAACGCGCGGCAAACCACAGCCAATCTAGCTATCGCTTAATACCAAATCACAAAATGGCTACGCCATTTTGTGATTTTAAAACCATTACTGGGTTTGGTGTTTAATTCCCAAAAGTGTTGTCACACTTTCGTGAATTGGTATAACTTGGTATAACCCCACAAGAGAGTTGCCGCGCTCCGCGCGGCAACTCTCTTGTGGGGTTTATTTCCTGACTTAAGCAGCTATAGCTATAAAATCCAGATTAAAAAGCTGTGGCGCACGCTGCGCGTGCGCCACAGCTTTTTGGGTTTTACATTTAATTGCGACTGGATATTTATAGCTATATTAGACTTTTAAAGGAATAGAACGGGTAAGGCGATCGCCCCATCCTATACCTAAGCCTGCAATCAAAAAGGCGATCGCCGTTAAGATAAGCACATCTGACATAGAGAGTGCGGCAGATTTTGGTACAGCATAGCCAAAAATAGCGATCGCCCCCGATAGACCACCAAAAAAAGTCCCTACCGTCAAACCACTCAGAGACTTTGGAACCATCGTCAGCGCAAAGGCAACCATGCCATTATTCACCGCACTGAGGCAGAGCAGCAGCCATAGGATCAAGATGATGGCAGCGATCGCCCCATAGCCAAACGATAACAAGCCTAAAGCCAAAATCAGCCCACCCAAGCTAACGATCATCAAGCGTTTGTTATCGATAAACTTTGAGATTCGCCCCGTCCCTAACGCTAGCAGGGCTTGAGCGATCAGAGCCGCACCCATTAATAATTCAAAGGATAAACCCGTAAATCCTGTAATGTCCGCTTTGATCGTGCGGGGTAACACATCCCCCATCAACAGGCGAATTCCCACGCCAATTGCCGCACCAACCAGCATAACGATCGCCAAATTGCTCAAAAAGTCTCGGATCGGAAATTGACTCTCTTGATCGGGAGTGGCAGCGAGAGCAGTTTTTTTGGGAATGTAGATCGTCGCCGCCCGCAAACTTGCCACCCCAGCCAACAAAGTAATCGAAGCGATCGTAAAGGTGGCAGGTGCGCCCAAACCCAGAATGAAACTTGTGGCAAGGGGACGAATCGAAGCTACAAAACCACCCACCAAAGTTAAAACACTACCAGCAAGGGGCAACTGCGTGGCTCCTGCAAAGCTAGCCAACAAGCAAATGACGGGACTGCGAAATGTTGCCATAGCGATCGCCCACAAAATCGCAAGGCTGGGCAAAATCAAGCGGGTCACATCGTTTGCCCCACCAAAGATAACGACACAGGGCAAGCCCATAAAAAAAGCTGTAGCAGCAAGCGTGGCAGCCACGATGATCGGCATTCGCGAACTGTACCAACTCTGCCAGCGATCGGACAGCCCACCAAATAATGGCTCGACGATCGCTGCGATCGCACTTTCGATGACCAGTAATACCGCCGCAAATTGCTGCGCTTGACTAGGTGGATAGGCAAAAACCTGTTCGATGAACTTTGGCAAGTAAATTGCGTAAGCAATCCAAGTCAACGAAATCGCGCCCTGCACTGAGGCAAGACTCCAGACCTGTAGCCAACGCACTTGATTTGATGTTGGATTTGGGGCGATCGTCATAAATCTCTTTTTGTTAAGTACTTCGGTTTATCCTAAAACGCAAAATTGCGCTAACGTTGGCGGAGCGGAGTCGAAGCCACAGGTACTTTAATTAATAGCAAGTCCCTTATGGATCTTGACTTTAATAATTCCCAAATATGATTCCCAAATATAATTCCCAACATTGTTGTCACAATTTTGGGAATCGGGATTAATGTTACAAAATTACGTAGCTAGGCGCAGTTAAATATAAAATCTCAAAACCTGTAGCGCAAGCTGTGCCTGCGCTACAGGTTTTGATTCTGGGTTTTAATCTGGTTTTAGAACTCGGTACAGCCTTGCATCGAGATCTTGCCATCGGGCATCGTCGCACGGCAAAGGTTAGTTTGGGTCAAGTCCACATTGGTCAAGTTCGCGTCCGTGAGATCGGCACGATAGAGATCCGCACCTCTGAGGTTTGCGCCCGTCAAGTCCGCACCATAGAGACTGGCGTTACGCAAAGAAACCTTGGTAAGATTGGCGCGATTGAGCTTCGCGTAAACCAACTCAATATCGATCAAATTAGCGTTTTGTAAATTCGCTTCGGTTAGATCGGCATATTTCCAGCGACTATTGCGAGCATTTGCCCCAGACAAATTAGCTTGAATGAGATCGCTATTAATCAAAAATGTATTGCGGAGATCGGAATTGCTAAGGTCGGCTCCACGAAAGTCAGCGTAGTAAATGGTGCTATAGGCTAAAGTCGCTCCAGAGAGGGCACTTTTGCGGAGATCGGCAACATCAAGAAACGATTCGCGGAGGTTTGCCCCTGGCGCGGCAAGCCCACTCAGTTCGCAACGCTGACAAGTGTGATGGGTGAGCAGAGATTGGATATGTTGAGCATTTTGAGCTTGTACGGCTGTCGTACCAATCGTTATGCTAGCAACAAGGGCGCTAGCGATCGCAGTCACGGAGTTAGTAAAGGCTGTTGACTTCATGGGTAAAGCACCTAAATTTAGCAAATCCTTTACTAATTGTTATCACAACAACTCCCCCTTAAACACAGCAAAATGTAACAAAAAAACTGAAAGCAATAATTAATGAATTAATGCGAAATATAGCGATCCTGTAGAAATACAAGTTTTATACCAATTTAAGAAATGGCTACGCCATTTCTTAAATTAAAAAACCTTACTAGGCTTAGTTTTTAATTCACAAAAGTATTGTCACACTTTCGTAAATTGGTATTACTTACAGAGCTTTGCGCTCAAATCCAAATCAAGGCTTTTTTAAGTAGCTAAGACACAGAAGAGCATACCGCCCGCTATGCGGGCGGTATGCTCTCTGGTTTTGGTTTTTAATTATGCCGAACTACTTAGAATCGTTGCTTTGCCGCAATTCTAAAAAAATTCTTGTGGTTCTTTTGATCGAAAATTGCTATATAGCTACAGTCACTTGACTTAGGACAAATCATACCAAAACACAAAATGGCTACGCCATTTTGTGTTTTTAAAACCCTTACTGGATTTGGTTTTCAATTCCCAAAAGTGTAGCCACACTTTTGGGAATTGAAAACCAAACCCCAAGAATTGACTGGCGGCGCTCTGCGCCGTCAGTCAATTCTTGGGGTTTATGTCCTAGTACAATTGGCGACAGCTATAAAACTAAAACCCCAAAGAAGATTGGCGGCGCTCTGCACCGCCAATCTTCTTTGGGGTTTATATTTATTTATGCTGAACTACTTATACCAATTCACTGAAGTTTTGGCTCACTTCAGTGAATTAAAAAACAAACCCAGTAAGGATTTGAGATTCCTCAAATGGCAATGCCATTTGGGGAATTGGTATTATATATCGGTGATTAGATAGGATATCTGCTATTTTAATTAACTCTCCGATGGTCTAATGATTTTGTATACTTGTAGTATTTGTTGATGTTTTGTCATGGATCGTACTGAATGTTCGAGCAGTTTCTAGACACGAATGCTTTATCCTTTCGACCTGAAGTTATTCCCATTTTGGGGGTGCTGATTCTCCTAGAGGCAATTTTGTCGGCTGATAACGCGATCGCCCTTGCCGCGATCGTACGGAGTTTGCCCGACCCCAAGCAAGAGCAATGGGCGTTACGGTATGGCTTGATTGGAGCATTTGTACTACGTATAGTGCTTATTTTTACCGCGACATGGGTCATAAAATATTGGCAGTTTGAACTGGCAGGCTCGGTATATCTGCTGTGGCTTTCTGGTAAATTCTTCTTGGAAAAATCCCAAGAAGATCACGATACCAAGAACCCCGTACGCATGGCCGATAAGCTATGGCAAGTGGTGGCTCTAGTGTCACTGACGGATTTAGCCTTTTCGCTTGATAGTGTGACTGCGGCGGTAGCAGTTGCCGAGGAGACTTGGCTAGTGCTGATTGGTGGCGTAGTGGGGATTATCGCCTTAAGATTTTTGGCTGGGCTATTTATTAAATGGTTGTCCGAATTTACACACCTTGAATCGGCAGGTTATCTGATCGTATTGTTGGTGGGGATGCGTCTGTTTATTAAAGTATTTTCCGATAGTCTCGTTCCTCCAGAATGGTTGATGCTTAGCTGTATTGGGCTGGTTTTCCTCTGGGGCTTTTCTAAACGCGAACCCTTGGAAATTACGAACGAGATTGAAGAGGTTGCCGAATAAAAAACGAATCATTGCGCTAATACCAAAGCTCAAAATGGCATAGCCATTTTGAGCTTTGGTATTAGCGCTACAGTCACTTGAATTAGGACAAATCAAACCCCAAGAATTGACTGGCGGCGCGAAGCGCCGCCAGTCAATTCTTGGGGTTTATGTCCTAGTACATTTGGCGATCGCTATATTTCTTTGTTGAGGTGTGTTTCACTATTTTGTCTACAATAGAAACTCAGAAACAAAGAATTCAGAAACAAAGAAAAAAGTACCAAAATGTTTGAATATCCTGAAGACCTAAAATATACTAATTCCCACGAATATATTCGCGTTGAGGATGATGTTGTCACCGTGGGAATCACCGCTTTTGCGATCGCCCAGCTTGGTGATATTGTGTTTCTCGATCTGCCAGAGGTAGGCGCAAAAGTCGAAAAAGGACAAACTTTCGGTACGATTGAATCGGTCAAAGCGGTAGAAGATCTCTATTCGCCTGTGACGGGAACTGTGATTGAATCTAATACAGCGTTATTAGACGAGCCAGAAAATATTACAGAAGATCCCTATGGAGCCTCGTGGTTTTTAAAGGTAAATATTGACAATATATCTGAACTAGAGGGCACGATGTCAGCTAGTGAATATCGCGCACAGGTGGAAGGTAACTAGGCAAGGCTTTGGATTTGAGTGCAAAGGGCTAATATTAGGGAGAGTTGCGGCGCTTCGCGCCGCAACTCTCTATCTTGAGTGGCTGCACTTACAGCCCTTGATGACGCTAAACGCTCAACCGTGGGGGCAGCTCCACCGTAAAGGTAGAGCCTTGATTCACGACGCTCTCAACATAGATCGCTCCACCCATGAGAATGACCAATTGCTCCGTAATGGCTAGTCCTAAACCAGTGCCGCCATGCTTGCGGGTAGAGGATTGATCGACTTGCCGAAATTGTTCAAAAATCGTACGTTGAAACTCTGGCTCAATGCCAATACCTGTATCCCTCACCGAGATGAGGATATTTGATTTTGCAAAGGGAGAAGATGGAACTTCCTCTGATAAATAATTGGTCTCTACAGGTGTTTCTTTAATTTCTTTAATTTCTTTGATTTCTTTGATTTCTTTAGAAGACGCAATTTCGGGTATGGAAGCAGAATTATTGGCATACTTCAGTTCCACAACTACTTCACCGCAATCGGTAAACTTAATTGCGTTAGAAACTAAATTGGTAATCACCTGTTTAATGCGAATGGAATCGTGAAAGATCGCACAGGAACCAATCTCGTTTTTAAAAATGAAGTTAAGAGATTTAACACTGGCTAAGGGTTGTAGGCTTTCACAGGTATGATGAATGAGTTCATCCAAGTTAAATAACTCTGGATGGGATTCCATTTTCCCTGCTTCGATTTTGGATAGGTCGAGAATATCATTTATCAAATCCAGCAGATTTTTACCATTACGGAGAATCCGCTCTACCATATCGACTTGGCTAGAGGAAAGGACATCGCGCCGCTGACGTAACAGCACCTGCGAGAAGCCAATAATTGCATTCATCGGGGTTCGCAGTTCGTGGCTCATATTGGCGAGGAACTGGCTTTTGAGTTGGGTTGCCTCTAGCAATTGAGCATTTTGGGCTTCAATTTGGTTGATTAGTTGTGCGTTACCGATCGCGATCGCCGCCTGTACGCCAAAGGATGCTAAGAGGTTGAGATCCTCGCGAGAACTTGCCCGTTCTAAATGAAAATGCCCGATCGCTAGTACACCCAAACGACCAGAGCGGCTAGACTCAATAGGCACGCACAAAGCGCTTTTGACGGGTAGAGATTCGACTAGGTGCGATTCTCCCGCCTTGACTTCGATGGGAATTCCCTCCTTAAAAACTTGGGCAATGAGATTTTGAGCATTTAAATCAAAGGATTCTTGCAGGGGGAAATCATCGGGCAAGCCTTTCACTGCCGATAGGGTTAATTTTTGCTCCTTGGGATTATAGAGGGCAATTACGCAGATCTCCGCCCACATAATCGCGTCGCAGGTAGCTTCCACCACCGATTCCAACAGGATATCGAGATCCTGTAACTGTTGATTGATCAAGTTGGTGAGTCGTTGCAAAATACTCATCCGTTTCTGCTGTTCGATCATGATTTTGTTGGTCTCTTGCATCACCTTATCGCGATAGCGCTGCTCGGTGACATCCCGCAAAATCATCACACTTCCGATCAGTTCCGATTCAGTTCCCACCAATGGGGCTGCCTTGGTACTGAGAATTATTTCATTGCCTTCGGGGGGACGCAAAACCACTTGATCTTCAACTACTTCCCCTGTAGACATCGCCCGAAAGACAACTAGATTAGCGAGGTCTACGGGCTCCCCATCCTGATGTCTAATGTCAAACTGTTTGACAATCTCTTCCATCGACTTGGCAATTACGGGCGAAGCGGGAACGCCATTGGGAGAACTTAAAGCATTAAAGCTGAGGATCTTCCGTCCTGCGGAGTTGATTTTGAGAATTCTTCCCGCAGGATCGCTGAGCAATACGCCATCGGCAAGCTGCTCGAATACGGTAGTTAGTTCTTCTCGCTGGCGGGCGATCATCTCAATACTTTGCGCGTTACTGATCGCGGTGGCGAGACGACGACCGATGGATTGCAGGATATTTCGACCGCGATCGGATAGGGGGGTAAGACTGCCTAAAAACAGTACGCCAACGAGGCTGCTCCGCAGCATGAGCGGATAGGCTGACAAACTCTGGGGTAACAGGTCGCCTACGGGAGTGCGGTAAACGAGGGTTTGTCCTTTGAGGCGATCGCCTTCCCAGATAATCGCTTCTTCTAGTTGTCCTGCTTGACCGATAATTCCTTCGCCTAGGGTAATCTCGGTGAGCGCTTGGCTGGTTTTATATCCCCATTCCGCCGCCAGTACTAGGCATCCATCGGGGCGAGCGGTGGGGGTTTCCCAAAGGTAAATGCTGCCGAGTTGCGCCCCCGTAAGTTTGCAAATTTCTTCGAGGCTGGACTTGATGAGTTTGTATTGATCGGTGGTATTAACTAAAACGCGATCGAGGGATTGTAGGGCAAATTGGATATCGCGTGCTTCGAGGGTGGCGGTTTTGGTTTCCAGATGCATAGCCATGCGGTTAAATACCTTGGCAAATTCGCCAATTTCATCGGCGCGATTTAATTGCGATCGCGCTGATAGATTGCCCGTTGATAGCTCTTCGGCGGCTTCGGCAAGTTCGAGGAGGGGTGGCTGGATGCTGCGAATGATCGAAATGGCAACGAATAACCCCGAACCTAGTCCCGTCGAAAGTACGACGATCGCCAACCATGTTGTAAATGCTTCTAATTCGGGCGTGCCTTGCTGGATATGCAGCAGCAGGATCAAGGCGGCGGTGGCTAGCAGGGAAATGCTAGTGGTCAGCCCAAAAATCAAGCGATTGACTAAACTTTCACGGCGGGGGAGGTTGGCATTGGTCATGGGGCTACTGTTAAGTTTGGTGAAGCTGTTCTTATTGATGAACATACTGCTAAGTTAGCCTATCAGCAACAAAATATAAAACCCCAAAACCTGTAGCGCACGCTGCGCGTGCGCTACAGGTTTTGATTCTGGGTTTTTAATTATGCCCAGATATTTAGTGACTATTAGAAACCATTTAAGAATTACTTTCTGCGGTCAAAAACTCTAAGAGATCCCCCTCAATCCCCCTTAAAAAGGGGGAAGAATTTAATTCTCCCGCCTTTTTAAGGGGGGCTGGGGGGGATCTATCCAATTCTTAAATGGTTTCTTAAACTTAGTGACTATTAAGCAGGCGATCGCTTTTTATGATCAATATCTTCAAAAGCAAAGGCGCGATCCTGTTTCCCTGTAAATAACCATCACCAAATCAACGAACATTCATAATTTTTAAAAACTGAGTCTCGGCTAATTAAAGTTGCATTTTCAACTTTAGACTGAGCTATGAGAATTCTATCAAAGGGATCTTTATGGTGTAATGGTAAAGCTTTTAATTCTAAAATATGAGGAAGTGTTACAGATATTAGGCTGATATTATTTTGCTCCTGCTGAATCTTTAGCATGAGTTCTAGATCGTCTCTAAGAGTAAGTTTGCCTAATTGAATTTTGATTTGTATTTCCCATAGACTTACCACGCTAAGAATTACCTCATTGTGGGGATCTTGAAGTAAGGTCATGGTATTTTTAGGAATATATTCTGGCTCGCTATGCTACCACATAAAAGTGTGGGTATCTAACAATAATTTCATGTTTCTCCAAGCCAGAATTCATCGGGTAATGGATCGTCAAAGTCAGCTGTAAATATACAAGATCCTAAACCTAGTCCTGCTTGGCGTAAGCGTTTGGATGAGGAGTCTTGAGGCTTTTGATTGATTTTTATTTCTACCCATTGCAATAATTGTGTAGCCAGTTGAATTTGCTCTTGAAGGTCTAAATTTTTAGCTTCGTTTAAGAGTTCTTTTAATGGCATATAATCGTCTCCCTTGCAAGATTTTATGTTGCCGATGCCATTATTTTAGCGCGATCGCCTATATCGATCATCTGGAATTAGTAAAGCGATCGCTTTTTATTATCAATATCTTCAAGAGCAAAAGCGCGATCCTACTTTCCTGTTAAAGCAAAGTGGTTTTATCGGCTGTGGTGATGGCGATCGCAATTTGTCCACTGAGAAATATTGATTATAATCAAATAGGTTGTTAGGTTACTCTTTATGCAAAGTACTGTAAATCAGGTATTAGAAACTCCTTCATTCCAAAAGGCGATTGATGCAGTAGAGGCTTTATCTTTGCAAGATCAAGTTGTGCTTCTTAACATTTTAAGTAATCGTTTGAAACAACGCCAAAGTCAGCAAGTAATCCAAGAGGTCAAAGAGGTTCAGCAGGAGTACTTGGAAGGGAAAGTTAAGTTTGGTTCTGTTAGTGATTTCTTAGCGGATCTGGATAGTTGAGAGAAATTGGTTGGACTCCTAAATCAATCAGAGCTTTTAAACGGCTAGTTCGCAAAAATCCTCAACTGCGTCCTTTGCTTGAAAAGACTTTACTGCAATTAGCTGAGGAGCCATTTCATCCAAGTTTGAGGACTCATAAGTTGATGGGAGATTTATCGGATATATGGTCTTGTTCTGTTGATTATAGCTATCGGATATTGTTTCAGTTCGTCCAAAATCATGAAAATGGCGTTGAAGCCATTCTATTGATTAATATTGGCTCTCATGACGAAGTCTACTAAAAAGGAAAAAGGAAATTAAATTATGGCTGCTCAAATTAATGCTGTTCTTGATGATGAACATACTGCTAAGTTAGCCTATATCCAGCAACAAACTCAGGAAAGTGAGATAGAGACTATTAAACAGGCGATCGCTTTTTATTATCAATATCTTCAAGAGCAAAAGCGCGATCCTACTTTCCTATTAAAGCAAAGTGGTTTTATCGGCTGTGGTGATGGCGATCGCAATTTGTCCACTAACTATAAGGCAGCTTTGAAAACGATTTTAGAGGGGAATTAATCATTCAGTAATTCTATAAACTCTTCAACTGTCAAATTAGCGTCATTCAGGATGCTCTTCAATGTCTTAGGTTTGAGAATTGTCGAACCGTGATAGGCGACAGTTGCCCTGCGACCTTCATCATTTTTATATATTTTATGGCTTCCACTTTGTCGGGTAAGGACAAATCCAATTTTTTCTAACACACGAATGACTTCGTTAGCATTGACTCTAGGTAAACGAGGACTCAAGCAGTCACCTCCACTGATGTAAGGCTAATCTGTCCAATCTTGGGTAATCCTTCACCACTCAATAGCCGATCTTCAATGTGGAGGGAAATTGCGTCTTTAATATTTTCTAAAATTTCTTCGTAGGTATCGCCCTGTGTGTAGCAACCCTGAAGAGAAGGACAAGAGGCAAAGTATCCATCCTCATCTTTTTCTATGATTACGGGTAAAGTAAATTTGTTCATATACCTAATTCTTTACTGTAGGTTGATTATAGCGAGTCTTGTAGTAAGGGGGAAATAAATAAGCTTTTTCCTTTTGCCTTTCTACTTTTTACTTGGCAACAGCATCGTTGATTCGATTTCTTCGCGGACTTGTTTGCTGACGTAGCTGCGGTTCATGCACTCGACAAGGAGGAGATTGGCTGCGTAATATTGGGTAAATACTTCTAGTTGTGAGGGAAAAAACTGCCAATCAAAACCGAAACTTTTATTTAAGCTGTCTAGGCATACTTGATGGAAACTTTGACTCCAATCTTCTCCATTACTTTCAAACCATTGAAAAAATTCTTGACCTTCTATTTTTAGATTAATAAATCCATTTCTAATCATTTGCACTATTTGGAGAGATTCTTGAATTGTTTTGCAATTTACATCAAGATTAAAGTTGTTGGATATATCACAACTAAAATTACTATCGACTCCACAGGCAATACTAATTGTGTCAGATTTATCAAAAGCCTTGTTAAATATGAGAGATTGAGCCAGAGTTTTAGAATGCTCACTATCAAGAGTGAGTAAAACTGAACTTTTAAGTATGCTTAAGGAAAAGGCTATGTAGGCAAAATAAGCCCTTAAAGCAACCATTTTATACTTTTTTGATGATACATATACTTTTCGATTTAACCAGAGTAAAAACCTTTGTAAGTCGTCATTTTTGTTAAATATTTCATCAATGTGATCCTTCATTAATAGTAAGAAACTATCCGATCGCCTCAACATTTCCGCAGTCAGATAAAAAACCTCCTTCCATCGAGGATTAGAAATATTCTCAATCAATCTTTCAAAATGTCTTTCTCTCTCAATTTCTCGCGCTGCAAAATATTCCTGAAAAGTCAAATGGGAAAAAGAATAAATATTTCTTGCTCTCTCCACTAACAACCCATGATGATGCTCGATCGCTTTTAGCACCGCCTCACTATCCAGACGCAACGCCTCAGGATCTGCCGAGGTTTCAGGCAGGTTACAGATATAGTCCTTAATCTGGCGTTGCAAATCCTCTTGCCGAAAGAAATATTCACCATTCACAAAGGTATTAAAGGCAATCTGTCCCAGCATATCCTCCTTATTTTGCGGCGACAGATGTTTATAAATGATCTCTCGTTCAATATTGCGCTTCGCATCCCACTTTTTCATCAATACTTCCAAACCTTCCTTATACAGTTCCGATCGCTTCGGCGGGAAGTCGTTACGCTCTCCAAATACCAAACATAAAAGCGTCAGCAACAAAGGACTTTTTGCCAATTCTTTAACAGGTTTATTCCCCTTTAACCTTTCTAACATCCGTTCCGCTTTTGCCGCATCCCTTTCCCGAAACCAATTATTCACAAAGGTTTCAATCTGACCATCATCAAAATCGGCAACCTCGACTTCCGTAAACTTCTCAAACTGATATTCTCGCGCCGCAATCCGACAGGTAATCGCAAACCGATTTTTTAGCCAATCCCGCGAAAAGCGATCGATATCTTGCTTAACACGGCGATCATCTTCCTTCTTTACCTCATCCAATCCATCCAACAGGATCAAGGCTCTACCGTTATCCAGCAACTGTTTCGCCACATCCTGCGATACTTTACGCTTGGCAAATTCCGTCAAAATGTAATTCTCTAGCGATGGCTGTCCCCTCTCCTCTGCATAAGCCTTTAGCGTCACAAAGATCGGCACAAGTTCCCCATGAAATCTTCCACCGAGACAAGACATCGCCAAATATTTCATAAACGTGGTTTTCCCTGCCCCCGGTTTACCCAATACCACCAGCTTTTGAAATTCCTCTACGGCAGCAAATCCTGTCACCCGTTCTTTAATCGTCCCCACTAAAAAGCGATCAAAATGCTCACGGGTGCAAACCTCCATCACCTCGTCATAGCCAATCCGCCGCCGCCCGATCACATCCTTAATGATATTCACATCGGTATAAATCCGATCCAGATCCACAGGTTGTGTCATGTCCAACACCCGCATCGTCCCACAGCGCTCCCGAATATCATCCGCGCATCTCTCCCGAACCAATTTCACCAAATCCTCAATACTCACCTTCGGCATATCTTTGGCTTCAGGCGATTTATCCGAATTACCAACTATTTGATTGATCGTTACGGTAATATCACCGCCAGCAGTCAGGCGATCGGCTCCCACCTGTTTAACGGTTACCTCCTCCTCCTTTGCCTCAGTCATCATTAAAGGTTTTCCCGTTTCTTCACCCCTTATATCGCGCCAATCCAGTTCTAGAAATTTGCACAACTCCTCAAAATTTGCTCGATCAATCCCCTCTCCCCGAAACAAAACCGTAATCACCGATCGCGAAATCCCTAGAGCCTTAGCAAGAGCCTCTTGCGTGAAACCACCCTGTTTCATCGCCGATTTAATCTGCTTGATACCCGCCTCAGAAGCCCGTAGCGATCTTGACATTGCTAAACCTCAACCATCTAAAAACTATTTTGGCATTTTTTAAAGTCACGCAAAATCTGGGTTCGGCTCCGCTCACCCAACGAAGCGATCAGGGATTGAGCGAAGTCGAAGCCCATCAACGAAGCCACCAAAACACGCAAGTCGCGCAAATCACGCAAAGTCAGTCAAGCAGCCATATTTCATAGTGATTGCATAGTTTAATTCGGAGCAAAAAATTATGCCAGTCCAAACTCAAACCCAAATTCAGACCCAAACTCAAACCCAAATTCAGCCACAAATTCAGCCACAAGCTCAAAAGCAAGTTACGACTCAAGCGATCGCCTCCGCGCCATCACCAACAACCACCGACAACATCCCCGCAATTATTAATAATCCTACCGTTGGGATTATCCTCGCCTTCGCCGTACTAGTTCGCGCCATTCTCGGCTCGCCCTCAGCAAATTAAGTAGCTAAAGAGAGCGTACCGCCCGCTACGCAGGCGATACGCTCTGGTTTTAGCTTAGACAAGAATTAGATCGCAAGAATTAGATATTCACCCTCAAGTCTAGTGACATAGGATATCAAAGTAGTCACGAAGTAGTTACGAGGTATTTCGCTATGACGCAATTTACTGCTAGCGATCGCCGATGGGAGGCAATAATTGCCAGCAATCCGCCAGCAGAAGGAGCCAACTTTTATGCCGTGAAAACGACAGGTATCTATTGCCGACCGCAATGTAAGTCCCGCATACCAAAACCCAACAACATCCAGTTTTTCGCCACCACTACCGAAGCTGAAGCCGCAGGCTTTCGCCCCTGCAAACGCTGTCAGCCCCATACCGACTCGCCACAAACAGAACGCGAGCAACTAATCGCCAAGATCTGCAAAACCATCGAAGCCTCGGCGGAAATGCTCTCTTTAAACGAGTTGGCGCAGATGGCAGGCTTAAGCCCCTATCATTTTCAACGGGTATTCAAGCAGATTGTCGGAGTCACACCTAAAGACTATGCCAAAGGCGATCGCGCAAAACGTTTACGCGATCGCCTCCCCCAAGATCGTTCGATTACCAATACCCTCTATGCAGTAGGTTATGAATCTAGCAGTAGCTTTTATACTGAAGCCCCCCATATATTAGGAATGAAACCCAAGGAATACAAACAAGGAGCGCAAAATCAGGAAATCCGCTTAGCGATAGAAAATACCAAGTTGGGGTGGGTCATAGTTGCCGCAACCGAACTAGGAGTTTGTGCGATCGCCCTCGGCGATAACCCCGATGAACTGGTTAGCGAAATCCATCGGCAATTTCCCCAAGCCAAATTTTGTAACGACAATCTCACCTTCCAAGCATGGGTAGCCGATGTCGTAGCAGCGATCGCCATGCCACAGCGCAGCATAAATTTGCCCCTAGACATTCAGGGTACGGCCTTTCAACAACAGGTATGGCAAGTATTACAGTCTATTCCCCTAGGCAGCACCCTCAGTTATCAGCAGGTTGCCAACCAGATGGGGAAACCCAAGGCAGTTCGAGCCGTTGCTTCAGCCTGTGCAGCGAATAAAATAGCGATCGCCATTCCCTGCCACCGCGTCGTGGGGAGTAACGGTTCGCTCAGTGGCTATCGATGGGGAGTCGCCCGAAAGCAAGCACTATTGGAACTGGAAAAACAGTGGAACTAACCAAACCCAATCGAGATTTCCGCAAGGCGATCGCCCAACTCTATCTACTCGATCCCGATTTTCAGCAGATCGAAACCATCGCTGGCAACTTAGAAATAAGAAGTTACGAACCCACCTTTGCCTCCCTCGTTCGCATCATCGTCGGACAACAGCTCTCTACCAAAGCTGCCGATGCCATCTTTTTGCGACTCAGCGAGTCATTAGAGATTTTGCCCTCACCTATTGCCACCTGTGCCGAAGAGGAATTACGAAAAGTCGGGTTAAGCCGTGCAAAGGTTGCTTGCTGCCAAACCCTAGCAGTGGCAATTCTAGAAGGAAAGATCGATCTAGAATCTTTTGCCAAACTGCCAGATGAAGCGATCGCCACCCAACTCCTCCAGATTAAAGGCATCGGCAAATGGACGGTAGAAATATTTTTACTATTCTGCCTTCAGCGCCTAGACATCCTGCCAGCCAACGATCTAGCGCTCCAAGTCGCCTATCAAAAATTAAAGAACCTCAGCATTCGACCGACGGCAAAGGAACTGATCGCTTTAGTTGCTCCTCTAACTCCTTACCGTGGCGTTGTTGCCCATCTCCTCTGGCATTACTATCGCTATCTCCATTCATAAGTAATACCAGAACTAAAAATGGCGTTGCCATTTTTAGTTTTTCAAAACCTTATACCAATTTACGAAAGTGTGACAACACTTTTGTGAATTGAAACCCAAACCCAGTAATACCAAAGCTCAAAATGGCTACGCCATTTTGAGCTTTGGTATTACTGGGCTTTAGGGTTTTTCAAGCTGAAAATGGCTCCGCCATTTTCAGCTTTGAAAACCCTTCGGTATAAATTTAGAATGTTGATTCCAGCAGATAGCTCAAAAAAGCGGAAGAAAGGGGAACGGAAATATTATCAGTTCCCCCTGGAGAAAAGGCTTCGAGAATGGCGGCGATCGCCGCTACAGGAATGACAACCCCAAGATCGCGGAAGCGAAAGCCCTTAGCTAGCACCAAAATAATCACCATCACAATCGCGCTGGTGACAAACATCGCGAAGGAGCCTTCCAGACTGCGCTTATTGCCCATATGGACAAAAGTATGTTTACCAAAGCGTTTGCCAATGAGTGCTGCCATGCCATCGCCCCAAGACATCACCATCACACCAATTACCGCATATTCAGGAAATCTATCCCACAATAGCGCTACTAAAATCGTAATACTGAGAGCGTAATAAAATATCCCGTAGGTTTTGCGTCCCACATCATTGAGCATAGGCAAAACACTGATGTAGTGAGAGGCTAGAGCGATCGCACTAAAGGTCACTCCCGCACTCACACATAACCATGTGGGAAAATGCAGCCACCAAGCGATCGGTAAGACGTTACCCGTGCCAATATGGACAACTTTGCGAACTAACTCTGGATCTTGTTTGAAGCGATGCAAGATATTTGAAGCCAGAAATACTAAGCCGAGCCAGACCAATACTGCGCTAATTTGCATCGACAGAGTGGCTATGGGCGAGATTTCGCTAGTTGCGATCATAGGACAGGCTGCTTATTAGAAATTATAAAAATGAAGATATTTATATATCAATCCTAAATGGTTTGTGGAAGCGCCCCCAAAAGGGGGGCACTTCCACAAACCCAAAAATCTACAAATGGTTTAGGACTGCCATATATCAATCCTAAACCATTTGTTGTTCTCGAATTTTTAGAAATTGTGCTTGCCTTATTACCCCAAATATTACCGTTCGCGTCACAATGTCACCATCCGCATATGGAGTCAAGGCTTTTGAGCGCATGAGGTAACGATATTTTTAATCCCAGATGGCATGGACTTTTGCTGGTTCATCTCTGCATCGAACTTTCTGAATTCACCATAGGTATAGGCTTTCTGGATTTCTGTAATGGAACAAGCACAAAAACTTTCAGCCGCCTGAATATCTAACTTCTTTGTAGCACTACCGACACAACCCTCAGTAAAGGCTTTAATATCCCTTTCAGGATAAACATGACTCGACTCTTGCTGGAGGTAAGAGTTCGCTCTTCCAACCAATCCGAGCAGAAATAATATCAAACTCGCCACAATCACCCATCGACTCAGGATTGCCTGACGATAAGGAATCCGTCCGCCTTTAATCCAGTAGTAAATAGTACCAATAACTAGCATCAGGATGAGCGGAGTTACTAAAGTCCCAACTAGGTAGCCAATTTGATAAGGAGTCATATCTAATAAGTACAATTAAGTACAATTGATTAAGTGCAACAGTTAAATTAAATAAACTATAGCAACACATAACCCCCTAAAGATGAGTGGCGGCGCGAAGTGCCGCCACTCATCTTTAGGGGGTTATGTCCTAAGCAAACCTTACGTTGCTATAAATAAACAGTACAGGCTTTTAAACAAAAAAGATGAGTGGCGATGCTTCGCATCGCCACTCATCTTTTTAGAGCTATTTAATTGGGCAACTTTACCAACGTAGCAGGTTAAACTGCTCCATATCAACGGTATCGCGGCTGCGATAAATTGATAAAACGATCGCTAGTCCCACGGCAGCTTCAGCAGCAGCGATCGAAATAACGAAGATCGTAAAGACTTGACCCCGAATACTCGCAGAATCGAGAAAGTTAGAGAAAGCCATCAAGTTAAGATTGACAGCATTTAACATCAACTCCACCGACATTAATACGCGCACGGCATTACGACTGGTAATTAATCCATAGATGCCAATACAAAACAAGGCGGCAGCAATAATCAAAAAGGGTTCTAAAGACATATCTGTTTACTATTAATTTCAATTACTAATAAGTAAGTGGGCTTAATTAAATGTAAAACCCTAAAACCTGCGGCGCAAGCGCAGCGTGCGCCGCAGGTTTTAGATCTGGATTTTAATTATGCTGATTTACTCAGAGCGTGACCACTACCATCGGTAGCGATCGATCTATTTAATCTATTTAGAAGCGACAAGTTGCTCTTTAGGCTTTTCCAGTAACTCAAGGGATTCTTCATCAACTTGACCCACTTTTACCACATCGGGGACTAGCTCACGACGAGCCAAAACGATCGCCCCAATTAATGCGACTAATAGCAAGATCGAGGCTAATTCAAAGGGAAGCAGATAATCGCTAAAGAAATGCTGACCAATGACAACCATTGTGGAAGGCAGTTTGGCAATACTCGGAGCGATCGCCCAATTTGTCGAAGTTACTGTCACTCCCAATAGTGCAAATAGCCCCAAACAAACAACCCCTGTCACCACACTACGTAAAGCGCCGTACTTAACATCTTGGTAATCTTGACGCTTATTAACCAGCATGATCGCAAAAAGGATCAAGATATTTACCGCACCAACATAGATCAAAACTTGAGCCGCAGCGACAAAATCAGCATTCAGGAGTAGATACAAACCCGCCACACTAATAAAACATGCACCGAGCAAAAAGGCTGCATAGACTATGTTTTGTAACAGAACCACGCCCATTGCTGAAGCTATTAGCATTCCTGTTAAGACAACTAGGGATACGGTTTGCGAACCATCACCTAGACCGATATTACTCATTAAAATCTCCTTCAATAGTCTTACCTAGAGTCAAGCTAAACGCCGCTTAGCCACATTTAGCTTGATGTTTTACCTTGATGTTTTGCTGTGATTTTTATTTATTCTCAGCAGTAGCTTCGGCAATTTCTTCAGGACGTAGCCCCGCACGCTTAGCCGTATGAGGAACCTCATGTCCTTCCATCACACCCTTGGGCAAGTAAGCCAATTCACGAATTGGCGTTACCAAAGGATCTTCAGTAACTTTGGTTGGCATCCTTCCGAGAGCAACACTATCAAAGTTCAACTCATGGCGATCGAAGGTGGATAGGTCGTACTCCTCAGTCATTGATAGCGCATTAGTAGGGCAGTACTCAACACAGTTACCACAAAAAATACATACTCCAAAGTCGATACTATAACTCTTGAGTTCCTTTTTCTTCATTTCTGTGTTGAATTTCCAATCAACTACAGGCAAATTAATCGGACATACACGTACGCAGACTTCGCAGGAAATACACTTATCAAATTCAAAGTGAATGCGTCCGCGAAAGCGCTCCGAGGGAATCAACTTTTCGTAAGGATATTGCACCGTGATCGGGCGGCGACGCATATGGTCAAATGTTACCGACATCCCCTGTCCAATATACTTCGCTGCTTGAACGGCATCTTTGGTATATTCGCCAACTTTATTAAGAAATTTCAGCATAGTGTTAGTTTGTTTTTGTTGAAATAGTTGTTTGGGTTAGGCTAAAAGCTAATGACTACCCACCAAATGCAAAAGGAAAAGCTAACTTGAGTGCAGCGGTAATTAGTAAATTTGCCAGTCCAATGGGCAACAAGAACTTCCAACCCAAATCTAGTAATTGGTCGATCCGTACACGGGGAACTGTCCAACGCAAGAGAATTGCAAAGAAAATAAAGGCGTAGGTCTTAACTAGGGTTGCCGTTAGTCCGATAAAGGCGGCGATAACTTGCCACCAAGCGGTATTTGCCTCAATGCCCAGAGCATCACTAATTTTGTCAATCGGAAATGGTAATTCCCAACCACCCAGATAAAGGATGGAAGCGAGTAAACCAGCTAGTAACAGGTTGGCGTAGGAACCGCCATAAAAGAAAGCAAATCTAATGCCTGAATATTCAGTTTGGTAACCTGCAACCAGTTCTTCTTCAGCTTCTGGCAAGTCAAAGGGCAAACGTTCGCATTCAGCTAGCGCGGCGATGATGAAGATGACAAAGCCGATCGGTTGCCGCCAGATATTCCATGAGAGAATCCCATATTCCGCCTGCTGATTGACGATATCAATGGTGCTTAAGCCGTTAGTCATCAGAGCGATCGCTAATACCGCTAGAGCTAGAGGAATTTCGTAGCTAATTGACTGTGCGGCAGCCCGTAAACCTCCAAGGAGCGAGTATTTGTTGTTAGAGGAATACCCTGCCATCAGCAAACCAATGGGAGCAACACTAGAAATCGCAATGATAAAAAATACGCCAGTACCAATGTCAGAAATAATCAGGTTCTGACCAAAGGGGATCACTAAATAACACAAAAAGACGGAGGTAAATACCAAGGCAGGACCGATCGTGTAAAGCAAAGGATCGGCTTTAGCAGGAATCGTACCTTGCTTAATTAAAAGTTTGCCTACGTCAGCAAGGGGGATCAAAAGACCAAAAGGGCCAGCAAATTCAGGACCAATTCTTTGTTGGGCAGCAGCAGAGACTTTTCGCTCTAGCCAAGTACAAACCAATGCGCCTACGGTTACGCCCAAAACCATGACTGCCATCGGCAATAACATCCAGATGACTTTAGCGACATCGGCGGGGAGACCCAGCCCTGTCAGGATTTCAATTAAAGATCTTTGTAAATCAATTCCACCGTACATTAGCGATCTACCTCACCCATAATAATGTCCACACTGCCAAGGATTGCCATAATGTCGGCGAGTTTCATACCGCGCACTAGTTCGGGCAAGATTTGTAAATTAATAAATCCAGGTGGACGAATCTTAAACCGCCAAGGGAAGACACTATCTTCGCCAATGATATAGACACCCAGTTCGCCTTTAGGAGCTTCAACACGAACGTAATGCTCGCCTGCCGCCACCTTAAATGTAGGCGATGGTTTTTTACTAATGAACTGATAGTCCATGGAATTCCATTCGCTCTTAGGACCCGCAAGTACTCTTTGGGCTTCGAGGTTTTCGTAGGAACCGCCAGGAATTTGCTTCAGGCATTGCAAAATCATTTTTGTAGATTCGCGCATTTCACGAACACGGACGAGGTAACGGGCAAGACAGTCACCACTGGTTTCCCATTGCACGTTCCAATCGAGTTCGTCGTAGAGTTCGTAGTGATCGACTTTACGCAAATCAAGCTTTACGCCCGAACCACGCAGCATTGGTCCCGATAAGCCCCAATTAATTGCTTCGTCGCGAGTAATCGTACCTAAACCTTCAACCCGCTTCCGAAAAATGGGGTTATTGGTAATTAATTTTTCGTATTCGTCAATCACTGGGGTGAAGTAATTGCAAAAGTCTTCGCATTTCTCGATCCAGCCATAGGGCAAGTCTGCGGCTACTCCCCCAATCCGAAAATAGTTATGCATCATCCGCATTCCTGTTGCGGCCTCAAACAGGTCATAGATCATTTCCCGTTCGCGGAATACGTAGAAAAATGGGGTTTGAGCACCGATATCAGCAACGAATGTGCCGAGCCACAGTAGGTGAGAGGCGATGCGGCTCAGTTCTAGCATGATCATGCGAATGTAGCTGGCTCGTCTCGGCACTGGTACGTTGGCTAGCTTTTCGGGAGCATTGACGGTGATTGCCTCGGTGAACATGGTTGCGAGATAATCCCATCGGGTCACGTAGGGCAAATATTGGATAATCGTGCGATTTTCGGCGATTTTTTCCATTGAGCGATGCAAGTAACCTAAAACAGGCTCACAATCGACTACATTTTCGCCATCTAGCGTGACGATAAGTCTGAGAACGCCGTGCATGGATGGGTGGTGAGGTCCCATATTTATGACCATGCGTTCGGCTTTGGTTTCAATCATCACCATGATTTGCGATCGCCTCTTTACTCTGTAAACTGTTGCTTTGGCTAGGGTTGCTAGTTGTTGCTAGTTATTTAGGATTGGCTGAGGTAAACCCAACAAACCCTAAACGTTTGTTATTTTAAGTCACTGATTGGGCTATTGCTTTAGCAAATGACTCTATTAATTATGTGAATTAAGTAGATATACCTTGATGCTTCTCAGTATATCGCCATGTTGAGGCTTGAATTTGTGATCAAAACTAGCAAGTCGGTAATTTTAGCAATATATTATTTTATCGTAATCATAGACTTAAATCTAATATTAATCCACTAATCATTGATTGGTTACTATAATAATGCACGCAAACTGATCGTCCCTGCGATCGCTGATTAATACCAAATCACAAGATGGCTATGCCATTTTGTGATTTGGCATAATTTAGGTAAGGGACTTGCGATTTAATGAAGTACCAAATATAAAGCCAGAATC